>NZ_JBIAJH010000002.1:73720-314937 GCF_042871845.1 Streptomyces sp. NPDC005533
CCCGCGGTGCCCGCGGTGCCCGCAGCGCTGCTCGACCGTTCCGTGCGCGTGGTACCTGTAGTGCCGTCGGCGCCGTTCGTCCGTTCCGCGCCCGCCATGCCCGCCGTACCGGTCATGCCTTCGGGGCCGCTCGGCCGTTCCGCGCCCGCCATGCCTGCGGCGCCCGCCGGGCCCGGAGTGCCGGTTGTCCGTTCCGTGTCGGCCTTCGCCACCGCTTCGGCCCCCGTGTCCGCTGCCATCCGGCCCTCCTCGTCCGCAACCCGCACCCGCAAACCCGCACCCGCAACCCGTTGTCCGCCGTCAGGCTGTGCGTCGTCCCGCGCCCGCATGCCCGCCGCCGCGCGCCGCAGGCGGGCGGGGCCCGGGCCGCACGGATCCGCCCGGCGCGCCGCAGGCGATCCGCACGCTAGTGGGTATCTGCCCGCCCGCCGGGCACCCTCCGCACCCGCCGGCCCGTAAAGAATCTGACACTGCATCAGAAAATCTCTTCCCTCGCATGCCGGGCTGCGGCATCCTGCCGCCCATGGAGACGGAGCTGAGCAAGAAACTGGGAGTCGAGCACGCCATCTTCGGCTTCACGCCCTTCCCGGCGGTCGCCGCCGCCATCACCCGCGCGGGTGGCTTCGGCGTGCTCGGAGCGGTCCGCTACACCGCTCCCGACGACCTCAAACGCGACCTCGACTGGATGCAGGCGCACACCGACGGCAAGCCCTACGGCCTCGACGTCGTCATGCCCGCCAAGAAGGCCGTCGACGGCATCAGCGAAGCCGACATCGAGGCCATGATCCCGGCCGGGCACCGCGCCTTCGTCCGCGACACCCTCGCCAAGCACCACGTGCCCGAGCTCGCCGAAGGCGAGGCCTCCGGCTGGCGGATCACCGGCTGGATGGAGCAGGTCGCCCGCAACCAGCTCGACGTCGCCTTCGACTACCCCATCAAACTCCTGGCGAACGCCCTCGGTTCCCCGCCCGCCGACGTCATCGCCCGCGCCCACGACCACGGCGTCCTCGTCGCCGCCCTCGCCGGCAGCGCCAAGCACGCCCGCCGCCACGCGGAAGCCGGCATCGACATCGTCGTCGCCCAGGGTTACGAGGCCGGCGGTCACACCGGCGACATCGCCACCATGGTCCTCGTCCCGGAGATCGCCGAAGCCGTCGCCCCGCTCCCGGTCCTCGCGGCCGGCGGCATCGGCAGCGGCGAGCAGATCGCCGCCGGACTGGCCCTCGGCGCCCAGGGCGCCTGGCTCGGCTCCCTCTGGCTCACCACCACCGAGGCCGACCTCCATTCGCGCGCCCTCACCGAGAAGCTGCTCGCCGCGGGCTCCGGCGACACCGTCCGCTCCCGCGCCCTCACCGGCAAGCCCGCCCGCCAGCTGCGCACCGAGTGGACCGACGCCTGGGACGACCCGGAGGGGCCGGGCGCGCTCCCCATGCCCCTCCAGGGCCTGCTCGTCGCGGAGGCCGTCTCCCGGATCCAGAAGTACGAGGTCCACCCGCTGCTCGGCACCCCCGTCGGCCAGATCGTCGGCCGGATGAACAGCGAACGCAGCGTCCAAGCCGTCTTCGACGACCTCACCAGCGGCTTCGAGCGCGCCATCGACCGCATCAACCGCATCGCCGGCCGGGCCTGAGAGGTGTGATCAGCATGAGTGACCAGCCCGAATGGGGGTCCCCCCGGACGAAGTCTGGGGGAGGTTTCTGGGCCCAGGCGGCCGCCGACCCCGAGCGCACCGTCCTCGTCACCCCCGAGGGCGAGGAGTGGAGCGCCGGCCGGCTGCACGCCGACGTCAACCGCCTCGTCCACGGCCTGCGCGCCGCCGGTCTACGGCAGGGGGACGTCTTCGCCGTCGTCCTCCCGAACGGCGTGGAGTTCCTCACCGCCTACCTCGCCGCCTCCCAGGCCGGCTTCTACCTCGTCCCCGTCAACCACCACCTCGTCGGCCCCGAGATCGCCTGGATCGTCTCCGACTCCGAGGCCAAGGTGCTCATCGCCCACGAACGGTTCGCCAACGCCGCCACCGCCGCGGCCGACGAGGCCGCCCTTCCCGCGAGCCACCGCTACGCCGTCGGAGCAGTCCCGGGCTTCCGCCCGTACGGGGACCTCCTCGCCGGCCGGCCCGGCACGGTCCCCGGGGAGCGCACCCTCGGCTGGGTCATGAACTACACCTCCGGCACCACCGGGCGCCCGCGCGGGATCCGCCGACCGCTGCCCGGCAAGCTCCCCGAGGAGACGTATCTCGGCGGCTTCCTCGGCATCTTCGGCATCCGCCCCTTCGAGGGGAACGTCCACCTGGTCTGCTCGCCGCTCTACCACACGGCCGTCCTCCAGTTCGCGGGCGCCGCCCTGCACATCGGGCACCCCCTGGTCCTGATGGACAAGTGGACCCCGCAGGAGATGCTGCGCCTGATCGAGGGGCACTCCTGCACCCACACCCACATGGTCCCCACGCAGTTCCACCGGCTCCTCGCCCTCCCGCAGGAGACGAAGGACGCGTACGACGTCTCCTCGATGCGGCACGCCATCCACGGCGCCGCGCCCTGCCCCGACCACGTCAAACGGGCGATGATCGACTGGTGGGGCGGCTGCGTGGAGGAGTACTACGCGGCGAGCGAGGGCGGCGGGGCCTTCGCGACCGCCGAGGACTGGCTGAAGAAGCCGGGAACCGTCGGCAAGGCCTGGCCGATCAGCGAACTCGCCATCTTCGACGACGACGGCAACCGGCTGCCGCCCGGGGAACTGGGCACCGTCTACATCAAGATGAACACCGGCGGCTTCAGCTACCACAAGGACGAGGGCAAGACGAAGAAGAACCGCATCGGCGACTTCTTCACCGTCGGCGACCTCGGCCTGATGGACGAGGAGGGATACCTCTTCCTCCGCGACCGCAAGATCGACATGATCATCTCCGGCGGGGTCAACATCTACCCGGCCGAGATCGAGTCGGCCCTGCTCACCCACCCGGCCGTGGCGGACGCCGCCGCCTTCGGCATTCCGCACGCCGACTGGGGCGAGGAGGTCAAGGCGGTCGTCGAGCCGGCCGAGGGCTTCGCCGCGGGCGACGCGCTCGCCGCGGAGATCCTGCACCACTGCGAACGGCAGCTCGCCGGCTACAAGCGCCCCAAGACGGTCGACTTCATCGAGACGATGCCGCGCGACCCGAACGGCAAGCTCTACAAGCGGAGGCTGCGCGACCCGTACTGGGAGGGCCACGACCGCGCCATGTGAGCGGGCGTCACGAAGGCGTGCCCGCCACGCCCGGCGCGTGCGTGAGAAGGGCCACGTCAGGGCGGTGAGGGCGAGGCTCGGGCCGCATCGGAGGGACACTTCTGGCAAGTTGGCTGATATGAGTACGGCTACCCGCAGATCAGCCCTGACCGACTGGACCCTCGTCGTCCCCCTGGTGGCGCTCGTCGCGCTCGTCCTGAGCTGGGGACGCGACCTGCCCGCGCTCGGGGTGGTGCTGGTCGCGCTGTGCCTCGCGGGGGCGGTGCTGGCGGCCGTCCACCACGCCGAGGTCGTCGCCCACCGGGTCGGGGAGCCCTTCGGCTCCCTCGTGCTCGCCGTCGCGGTCACCGTCATCGAAGTCGCCCTCATCGTCACCCTGATGGCCGATGGCGGGGGCAAGACCGCCTCGCTCGCCCGGGACACGGTCTTCGCCGCCGTCATGATCACCTGTAACGGCATCGTCGGTCTGTCCCTGTTCGTCAGGGCCCTGCGCAACCGGGTCGCGGTCTTCAACCCCGAGGGCTCCGGCGCGGCCCTCGCCACCGTCGCGACCCTCGCCGTCCTCAGCCTGGTGCTGCCCACCTTCACCACGAGCAAGCCCGGCCCGGAGTTCTCCAGCGCCCAGCTGACCTTCGCCGCCGTCGCCTCGCTCGCCCTGTACGGCCTGTTCGTCGCCGTCCAGACCGTCCGCCACCGGGACTACTTCCTGCCGGTGGAGACCGAGCCGCCGGCCGACAGGCCCGACGGCCCCGGTGACGACGAGGACCACGCCGCCCCGCCCGCCGCCCGCGCCGCCCTGATCAGCGCCGGCCTGCTGCTCGTCGCGCTCGTCGCGGTGGTCGGCGATGCCAAGGCCGTCTCCCCGACCATCGAGAAGGGCGTCGCCGACGCCGGCCTGCCCAACGCCGTCGTCGGTGTGATCATCGCCCTGCTCGTCCTGCTGCCCGAGACCCTGGCCGCCGTCCGCGCCGCCCGCCGCGGCCGGGTCCAGACCAGCCTCAACCTGGCCTACGGCTCCGCCATCGCCAGCATCGGCCTGACCATTCCCGCCATCGCCCTGGCCTCGATCTGGCTCTCCGGCCCGCTCCTGCTGGGCCTCGGTCCGGTCCACATGGTGCTGCTCGCCCTGACCGTCGTCGTCAGCGCCCTCACCATCGCCCCCGGCCGCGCCACGCTGCTCCAGGGCGGCGTGCACATCGTGCTGCTGGCCGCGTACCTCTTCCTGGCCGTCAGCCCCTGAGGGCCGGCGGCCAGGAGGAGGAGGAGGAGGAGGTCAGCGCCGCTCGCGGGCCCAGACCACCGTCAGCTGCGGCGAGGCGAGGATGTCCCGCTCGCAGAAGCGCGCCGTGACCCAGCGTTCCCGGGAGAACAGCCGCGTCTGGTCCGCGGAGTGCGGCGAGCCCGGGTTCGAGGACTGGCCGTACGTCAGCAGCGTGCGCGCCACCGGGCAGGGGCCGCGGTCCCAGCCGACCGCCTGGATGTGGCTGGAGCCGTGCGCGACCTCCGCGTAGCCGCCGGCCGCCGCGTTCCACGGAGCCTCGATCTTGTTCCAGACGCCGAGCGCCTCCGTACCGCCGCCCACCGGCAGCTTCTCCCCGCCCCGCACCACGAACTGGTGCTCGCCCAGCGGGGCGTCCAGCGCGATCCCGGCCGCCCTCAGCTCGGCCACCGCGTCGGCGAGCGCCCGTCCGAAGCCGGGCGCCGCCTGGTTGAGCGTACGAGGAGTGCGTACGGGATCGGCCGCCGAGAACGGCACCAGCCACAGGTCCTTGGCCGCGGTGGAAGCCGTCAGCCGACGCCAGAACCGGTCGAAGAGCAGGGCGCCGCGGCTGGCGCTGTCGGCCGTACGGTCCCAGCGCGCCAGGACCGGGCAGGCGGCCGAGACGTCGACCGCGCTCCCGTCGCTGCCCGTCGCCGTACCGCCGGGCAGCGCCGCGCAGGCCTTCGCCGCGTCCGCCGCCGCCAGATCACCGGCCGGGACCCGGTTGGCGAACTGCTGCTCCTCCAGGTCGGCCACCGTCAGCCGGCCCTTCGCGGCCATCGCCGACACGTCCTCGACCGCGCCGCGGGTGCGCAGCGAACGCGGGGTGGCGACACTGCCCCAGACCCGCTCGTAGCCGGTCAGCGGACGGTCGGCATGGGCCAGCCAGGCGCTGTCGTTGGAGTTCTCGGCGTACGGGGCGTCGCGCAGCGTCGGTGCCTTCCCCGGGCCGAAGACGCCCGGCTGCACCGCGTCCGGATCCGAGCCGAGCGCGCAGTCCGTCCGCGAGCCGTCCAGCACGGCCAGTCCCGAGGCCGGGTACGTGGCCCGGCCCAGCGGGGTGGAACAGCGGGCCGCGAGCTCGTCGGTGATCCGCGGGAGCACCTGGGACTGCGTGAAGAGGGTCCCGCCCGCGGAGTCGGCGGCCACCGTGTTGACCCAGGGCAGGCCCTGGGTGCGGGCCAGGGCGTCCTGGATCCCGGAGACCGAGCGCGCCCGGCCCATGGCGAGGGCGGTGTCGGAGCCGCGCAGGTTCGCGGCGTTGGGGTCGTTCAGCGCGTACGCCGTGGCGGCCGTCCAGGGCAGCGGCAGGCCCGGGCCGAGGTTCGAGACCACCGGTCCGTAGCGCGTCCACCACTGGGTCCGGGTGACCGGATCGCCGCCGGACACCGGGACGGTGACGGTCCGCCGGGTCATCCTCTCCGGTGTGCCGTCGACCAGGTAGGCGGTCGCGTCGGCCGGGTCGAGCGTGAGCTGGTGCAGGCTGACGGGGGTGCCCGTGGCCACCGTGTGGCTCCAGGCGACCTTCTCGTTGAAACCGATGTTGACCACGGCGGTGCCGAGGAGGGAGCCGCCCGAGACGTTCAGCTTGCCGGGGATGGTCTGCTGCGACTGCCAGAAGCGGCGCCCGCCCTGCCACGGGTAGTGCGGGTTCCCGAGGAGCAGCCCGCTGCCGTTCGCCGTGGTGGAACCGGCGAAGGCGACCGCGTTGGAGCCCATGTCGTACCGGCTGGTGTCGAAGAACGCCCGCGCGGCCTCGGCCGCCGTCGCCGGATCGGGCGCGGAGGCCGGGCCGAGGGCCATCGCCGACGAGCCCGGCGCAGTGGCGGCGGGTGGCCGGCCGGCGGGCGGTTGGGCCGCGGGTGGCCGGCCGGCGGGCGGTTGGGCGGTCGTGATGCCGTCGATGCCGCGCCCCTGGCCGCCGAGGACGGAGACCGCGAAGCCGCGGGCGGCCACGTCGGTGGCGGTGACCGGGCGGACCCAACGGGCGCCCGCGCAGGCGGGGTCGTCGATCCTGTTCTGGGCGAGCCAGGCGTTGTACCCGGCGGCCCAGCCGCGCATCAGCTCCTTGAGGTCCTTGGTGGGGCCGGCCGGGGCGGGGGTCGCCAGCAGCTTCTCCACCGTGCCGGACTCGCGGACGCCCTTGAAGTACAGGTCGCTGGAGAGGTTCCGGGTGGCGGAGGAGAGGGATCCGTCGGGTGCGGCGTCGGGCCCGAACCAGCGCGAACGCTCACCGGCGACGGTCACGAACCCGTCGGCGAGGACACAGACCTGGTCGGCCGCCTGGGCCCAGCCGGTGCCGAAGCCGAGCTGGGCGTAGTCGCGGGCGAGGATGTGCGGGATGCCGTTCTCGGTGTACCGGATGACGGCGGACAGTCCGCCGCCGGCCGGTATCCGGTCACCGGGCGCCGCGGAGGCCTGCGGCGCCGCGGCCGTCGCGGCGAGCAGCGCGGCGCCGGTGAGGGCGACACGGCGGAGAATCGGACGGGTGCTGAGGTGCAAGGTGCCTCCCAAGTAGCCTGCGAGTGGGCATGGTTGCCGGCGGGACAGGCGGTGCGTCCGTGCCCCCCACACTCATGCAGGCAGTCCGATGATCTGTCAACATCCCGTTTGGTATCCCGGTCATTGACCTTCGGCGTGCGGGAGGACGAGGATCACGCCATGAGGGCAGAGCGAGCGGTGCGGGAAGAGCGAGCGGTGCGGGACGAGACGGTCGACGGGCTGGTGCGCGCCAGCGCGCTACGGGTCCCCGACCGCCTCGCCGTCCGCTACCGGGACCGCAGCTGGACGTACGCGGAACTGGACGCGGCCGTCACCACCGGCGCCGCCGTCCTGCGGGAGCGGTACGGCCTGGCCGCGGGCGAGCGCGTCGCCACCTTCGCCCACAACTGCGACGCCTACCTCCTCGCCTTCCTGGCCTGCGCCCGGGCCGGACTCACGCACGTCCCGGTGAACCAGAACCTCACGGGCGAGGACCTCGCGCACATCCTGGACAACTCCGGGAGTGCCCTGGTCCTCGCCGATCCGGACCTGGCGGGGCGGGTCCCCGACGGGTATCCCGTACGGGCGCTGCGTGACGCTCCCGGCTCGTTCCTCGCGGAACTGGCCGAGCCGTCGGCCGTCGCACCCGCGGACGCGGAGGAGTACGCGAGGGTGGACGCGGACCCGGGTCGGGTGGCGCAGCTGCTCTACACCTCGGGGACCACCGCCCTGCCCAAGGGCGCGATGATGACCCACCGGGCCCTCGCCCACGAGTACGAGAGCGCGATCGAGGCACTGGACCTGGCAGAGGAGGACCGGCCGGTGCACTCGCTGCCGCTGTACCACTCGGCGCAGATGCACGTCTTCCTGCTGCCGTACCTCGCGGTGGGCGCGCGCAACACCATCCTGGACGCGCCGGTCGCGGAGCAGGTCTTCGACCTCGTGGAGGCGGGGGAGGCGGACAGCCTCTTCGCCCCGCCGACCGTGTGGATCGGCCTGGCCAACCACCCGCAGTTCGCGGCGCGCGAGCTGGGCGCGCTGCGCAAGGCGTACTACGGGGCCTCGATCATGCCGGTCCCGGTCCTGGAGCGGCTGCGGGCTCGGCTGCCCGGCCTCGGCTTCTACAACTGCTTCGGGCAGAGCGAGATCGGGCCGCTGGCCACCGTGCTCGGGCCGGACGAGCACGAGGGGCGGATGGACTCCTGCGGGCGGCCGGTCCGCCACGTCGAGGCGAAGGTCGTCGACGAGGACGGCAAGGACGTGCCGGACGGCACGGCGGGCGAGGTGGTCTACCGCTCGCCGCAGCTGTGCCTCGGCTACTGGGACGACCCGGCGGCCACGGAGAAGGCCTTCCGGGACGGCTGGTTCCGCTCGGGCGACCTCGCGGTGCGCGACGCGCAGGGTTACTTCACCGTCGTGGACCGGGTGAAGGACGTCATCAACTCGGGCGGGGTGCTCGTCGCCTCACGCCAGGTGGAGGACGTGCTCTACACCCATCCGGGAGTGGCCGAGGCGGCCGTGGTCGGGCTGCCGGACGAACGCTGGATCGAGGCGGTCACGGCGGTGGTGGTCCCGCGCGGGGAGGTGACGGAGGCGGAGCTGATGACGTACGCGCGGGAGAAGCTCGCCCACTTCAAGGCCCCGAAGCGGATCCTCTTCGTGGACGCCCTTCCGCGCAACGCCAGCGGCAAGATCCTCAAGCGCGAACTCCGCGACCGCTTCGGAGCCCCCTCGCCCACCTAGCGCCAGAGCACGCCACGTGCGCCCTGTGCACGACCTCGCGGGGCTGCGGCACTAGTGCGCGACCGCTTCGGAGCCCCCTCGCCCACCTAGCGCCAGAGCACGCCACGTGCGCCCTGTGCACGACCTCGCGGGGCTGCGGCACTAGTGGGGGTGCGGGGTGTGAGGGGGGAGTGCCTCCGGGGGGAGGAGTCCGCTCTTGCGGAGGCGGCGGAGGGTGAGGTGTTCGTGGACGAGGCGGCCGACGAGGGCGCCGCCGTAGACCACGAAGCCGACGCCGACCAGCCAGGACTGGACGACCAGCAGGGTCCCGAAGGGGCCGTACGTCACCGCGTTGGACGCGATGAGAGGGGAGAACACCAGCTGTGAGAAGACCCGCAGCCCCAGCAGGCCGAGGCTGGTCGCCACCGCTCCCGGCACCAGGGCGCGCCAGCGGACCCGGCCGCCGAGCAACAGGCGCTGGGAGCCGATGAAGAACAGGCACGTGCCGAGGAGGTCGCCCACCGTACCGAGGATCGCGCCGATGCCGTCGTTCGAGGGTGCGGGGATCTCCACGAGCAGGGCGAGGTAGCAGACCAGCAGGGCGAGCCAGACGACGTGCCGCCACATGGTGTGCCAGCGGGCCGTCGGCAGGTCCCACACCTTCTCGTAGCCGGTCTGTACGGCCGAACCGAAGGTCAGGCCGAACACGGCGAGAGCGGCCAGACCGAACGCGGTGGTCCGCTCCAGCGCCAGGTCCGCGGCGCCGAACAGCATCTCGACCCGGGCCCGTGAGGACTGCGCCACCCCGAGGGCCTGGCCCAGCCACCGGCCGAAGCCGGAACCGCTGCCCGGTGCGGCGGCCGCCACGACCACCAGCAGCGGCACCAGGGTGAGGAACCCGAGGGCCGCGAAACCCATCGCCCGGTGCATCAGCTCCATCTCCCGGCCCCGGCTCCAGGCCAGCCCGATGTGGGAGCCCTGAAGCCGGTCGTGCAGCTGCCGGAAGAACGAGGTCACAGGTCATGCACTACCCGCGAGGGCGATCCGGCTCCCGGGAACGGCCCCGAATTGGGCCCGAAGAGGTGGTTTCAGCCGCCCGGCCGCGTGTCCGTCACCTCCCCCGCACCGCGGAGGTCCACCAGCCGCTTGATCTTCCCGACCGAGCGCTCCAGGGTCTCCGGATCGACCACCTCGACCCGGACGGAGACCCCGACCCCCTCCTTCACGGCCCGGACCACCTGGGCCGCCGCGGCCTCCCGCCCCTCCGCGTCCGTCTCCCGACGCGCCTCCACCCGTACGGTCAGGGCGTCCATCCGGCCCTCCCGGGTCAGACGCAGCTGGAAGTGCGGAGCCAGTCCGGCGGTCCGCAGGAGTACCTCCTCGATCTGGGTCGGGAACAGGTTCACCCCGCGCAGGATGATCATGTCGTCGCTGCGGCCCGTGATCTTCTCCATCCGACGGAACGCCGGCCGGGCCGTGCCGGGCAGCAGCCGCGTCAGATCGCGCGTGCGGTAACGGATGACGGGCATGGCCTCCTTGGTGAGCGAGGTGAACACCAGCTCGCCCTGCTCGCCCTCCGGCAGGACCGCGCCCGTCAGCGGATCGACCACCTCCGGGAAGAAGTGGTCCTCCCAGATGTGCAGGCCGTCCTTGTGCGACGCGAATTCCTGCGCCACGCCCGGCCCCATGACCTCGGACAGGCCGTAGATGTCGACCGCGTCCATGCCCAGCCGCTCCTCGATCTCCCGGCGCATCTCCTCGGTCCACGGCTCCGCTCCGAAGATGCCGGTGCGGAGCGAGGTGGCGCGGGGATCGATGCCCTGGCGCTCCATCTCGTCGAGCAGGGTCAGCATGTAGGACGGCGTCACCATGATGACCTCCGGCCGGAAGTCCTCGATGAGCCGGACCTGGCGGTCGGTCATCCCGCCCGAGGCGGGCACGACCGCACAGCCGAGGCGCTCCGCACCGTAGTGCGCGCCGAGACCGCCCGTGAAGAGCCCGTAGCCGTAGGCGATGTGGACGATCTGGCCGGGCCGGCCGCCCGCCGCACGTATGGACCGGGCGACGACATCCGCCCAGGTGGAAAGATCTCCGTCGGTGTACCCCACGACCGTGGGCCGCCCGGTGGTGCCGCTGGACGCGTGGATGCGCCGTACCTCGGACCGCGGCACCGCGAACATCCCGAAGGGGTACTGGTCGCGCAGGTCCGCCTTGGTGGTGAAGGGGAACAGTGCGAGATCGGCGAGCGAGCGGCAGTCGTCCGGATGGACGCCCGCCTTGTCGAAGGCCTGCCGGTAGAACGGCACGTTCTCGTAGGAGCGGTGCAGGGTCGCGCGCAGCCGGGTCAGCTGGAGGGCGGCCAGCTCGTCGCGACCGATCCGCTCGCCTTCGTCCTGGAGATCCGCGTGCACCGCCATGCCGTCACCTCATCCTGAGTCAACCGAACGATCATTCGGTAGATTGCCAGGAACGGGCAGGTCAAATCAATGACTCGAACGAGTGATCGTCTGTTCTGATGGCTCCCATGCCTACCTTCACCACCTACGACGGAACCGAACTCGCCTATCACCTGCAAGGCGAGGGCGAACCGCTGATCTGCCTACCGGGCGGGGCGATGCGGGCCTCCGCGTACCTCGGCGACCTCGGCGGACTGGCCGCCGGCCGCCGTCTCATCCTGCTCGACCTGCGCGGTACGGGCGACTCCGCGATACCGGCGGACGAGTCGACCTACCGCGTCGACCACCAGGTCGCCGACGTCGAGGCCCTCCGGACGCACCTCGGCCTGGAGCGCGTGGACCTCCTCGCGCACTCGGCCGGCGGCAACCTCGCCATGCTCTACGCGGCCGCGCACCCGCGGCGGCTGGGCCGGACCGTCCTGGTCACCCCCACCGCGTGGGCGGTGGACATCCCGGTCACTCCGGAGCAGCGGCTGGAGGGGGCCCGGCTGCGCGCGGGGACCGAGCCGTACGACACGGCCATCGAGGCCTACGAGCGCATCCTCGGGGGCGAAAGCCGCGGCGAGGCGGACTGGGACCTGGCCGCGCCGCTGTTCTACGGGCGCTGGGACGAGACGGCCCGGGCGCACTGCGCGGCGAACGGACTGCAGCAGAACGAGAAGGCCGCCGAGGCCTACGCGGGACCCGGCGCGTTCAACCCGCCCGCCACCCGGGAAGGCCTGCGGCGCGTCACGGGAGAGGTGCTGGTGCTGGCCGGGGAGCTGGACGGCAACCCCCGTCCGGCGCTGGCGGCCCGGCTCGCCGCGTTGTTCCCCGCGGGATCGCTCGACGTCCAGGCCGGGGCCGGGCACTTCCCGTGGCTCGACGACGCGGCCTGGTTCGCGGCGCGGGTGGAGCGTTTCCTGTCCGCGGGGGCCTGACCGGCCCGGCCGCCCCGTCCCCCATTCCGGCGGGGCTCTTCGCGTGTCGACGGGGGCGGGCAGGGAGGGTGGGGCGGACCGGGATCATCGGACCGGGTCCGCCCGCGCACCCTTATTTCACCGTGTCGGCCTCCGTCGCCACCGTCTTCGCCCAGCGGTAGTCCGCCTTGCCGCTCGGGGAGCGCTGGATGGCGGGGGCGATGACCAGCTGGCGGGGGATCTTGTAGCCCGCCAGGCGGGTGCGGCAGTGGCTCTGGATCTCGTCCAGGGTCGGCGCCGGGGAACCGGGGCGGACCTGGACCACCGCGGCCACGTGGCTGCCCCACGTCGGGTCCGGGACGCCCGCGACCAGGGCGTCGTACACGTCGGGGTGGGACTTCAGGGCCTGCTCCACCTCCTCCGGGTACACCTTCTCGCCGCCCGTGTTGATGCACTGGGAGCCGCGCCCGAGCACCGTGACGATGCCCTGCTCGTCGACCGTCGCCATGTCGCCGAGCAGCACCCAGCGCTCCGCGCCCTTCTGGAAGAAGGTCTCGGCGGTCTTGGCCGGGTCGTTGTAGTAGCCGAGCGGTACGTGCCCGCGCTGCGCGAGCCGCCCCGGCTCGCCCACCGCGACCGGCTCGTGCGTCACCGGGTCCACCACCTGCGTACGGTCGTTGACCACCAGCCGGAAGCCCTTCTCCGGGCCGGAGTCGTCCGCCGCCCGGCCGTTGGAGCCGGACTCGGACGACCCGAAGTTGTTCAGGAGCAGTACGTTCGGCACCAGCCGCTGGAACTCGGCGCGCACCGTCTCCGACATGATCGCGCCGGACGAGGACACGCTGAACAGCGAGGACAGGTCCGTGCCCCGGAGCGGGCCCTTCAGGGCGTCGATGAGCGGCCTGAGCATCGCGTCGCCGACCAGCGACACGCTCGACACCTTCTCCTTCTCGATCGTGCGGAGCACCTCCTCCGGCGCGTACTTGCGGTGGATGACCACCCGCTGGCCGTAGTTGAAGGCGATGAACGAGGTCAGCGTGGACGTGCCGTGCATCAGCGGGGGAGCGGGGAAGAAGGTGAGCCCGGCGCCCTTCGACGCGACGCGTTCGGCCAGCTCCTCCGGCCTCTTCACCGGCTCGCCCGACGGTTCACCGCCGAAGAGTCCCGCGAAGAAGAGGTCCTCGGCCCGCCACATGACGCCCTTGGGCATGCCGGTGGTGCCGCCCGTGTAGATGATGAAGAGGTCGTCGGGGGAGCGCGGCGGGAAGCCGCGCCCGGGCGAGCCGGCCGCCTCCGCGTCCGCGTACGCGATCGGGGTGATCGAGGGCTCCGGGGCGCCTTCGGGGGCCTCGCCGACACGGATCAGGTGCCGGAGCCGTGGCGTCTGCGGCAGCGCCGCCGCGACCCGCTCGGTGAACTCCCCCTCGAAGACGAGTGCGGCGAGATCGGCGTCGTTGTAGAGGTAGACCAGCTCCTCCTCCACGTAACGGTAGTTGACGTTCACCGGGACCAGCCGGGCCTTCAGGCAGGCCAGCACGGTCTGGAGGTACTCGATCCCGTTGTAGAGGTGCAGCCCCAAGTGCTCGCCGGGCTTCAGCCCGCTGTCGAGCAGGTGGTGCGCGATCCGGTTGGCCGCCGCGTCCAGCTCCGCGTACGTGAGGCGGCGCTCGGCGCCGGTCCCGGGGTGGTCCACGTAGACGAGGGCCTCACGGTCCGGGACCACGTCCACGACCGACTCGAACAGGTCGGCAAGGTTGTACTCCACCGTTCCTCCTGACCCCGAATGTTCACGACGTTCCCGACGACTGGCCCCGTGGCCGGCCTGCTCGGCGGTCATTAGAGCGCCGGAGCCGGCAACTGGGAAGGGCACCGCCCAAGAAATCTGACTGAGTGTCAGCAAACTATTGAACTGCACCCTCCCCTACTGCAACCTGTTCTAGGTCTTGAGACGGGAGGACGGCAATGGGTGGGACGGAACACCTGAGCGTGGAACGGCACGGCGCCACGCTGGTGCTCACCATGAACAGGCCCGAGGCGAAGAACGCGCTCTCGCTGCCGCTGCTGGTGGGGCTGTACGACGGCTGGCTGGAGGCGGACGCCGACGACACGATCCGCTCGGTCGTCCTGACCGGAGCCGGCGGGGACTTCTGCGCCGGCATGGACCTGAAGGCGCTGGCCGGGAAGGGGATGGCGGGCGACCAGTACCGGGACCGCCTCAAGGCCGATCCCGACCTGCACTGGAAGGCGATGCTCCGTCACCACCGCCCGCGCAAGCCGGTGATCGCGGCGGTGGAGGGGTACTGCGTGGCCGGCGGGACCGAGATCCTCCAGGGCACGGACATCCGGGTGGCGGGCGAGGGAGCCACCTTCGGGCTCTTCGAGGTCAAGCGGGGGCTGTTCCCGATCGGCGGCTCCACGGTGCGGCTGCCGCGCCAGATCCCGCGTACGCACGCCCTGGAGATGCTGCTGACCGGGCGCCCGTACTCCGCGCAGGAGGCGGCGCAGATCGGGCTCGTGGGGCGGGTCGTGCCGGACGGCACGGCGCTGGAGGCCGCGCTGGAGACCGCGGAGCGGATCAACGCGTGCGGCCCGCTGGCGGTGGAGGCGGTCAAGGCGTCGGTCTACGAGACCGCCGAGCTGACGGAGAGGGAGGGGTTGGC
The DNA here is from genome assembly GCF_042871845.1 of Streptomyces sp. NPDC005533. Classification (NCBI taxonomy): domain Bacteria; kingdom Bacillati; phylum Actinomycetota; class Actinomycetes; order Kitasatosporales; family Streptomycetaceae; genus Streptomyces; species Streptomyces sp. NPDC005533. The sequence continues at coordinate 88,425 of NZ_JBIAJH010000002.1, forward strand.
CTCGGAGTTGCTGCGGGGGTGGCCGATCTTCGACACCGCGGACGCGAAGGAGGGGGCGCGGGCCTTCGCGGAGAAGCGGCCCGCGGTGTACCGGCGGGAGTAGCCGCCGCGTCGTCGCCGCCGGGGGCGCTGCCCCCGCGCGCGCCGGGAGACTGCCCCCGTGCCCCCACGCCTCGAACGCCGGCGGGGCCGAAAGACCCGGGGCTCCGCCCCGGACCCCGCGCCTCGAAAGCCGGCGGGGCCGGACCTGTGCCCGGCCACCCCCCACTCGGACACCAACACATCGGAGAGCCACCATGACAGCTGCCTCCCCACCGGAGGTGCTCCGCGCGCCTCTCGTCGTCGAGTTCCCCTTCACCCGGTCCCTCGGACCCGTGCAGAGCGCCTTCCTCACCGGCCTGCGCGAAGGCGTCGTCCTCGGCGTGCGGACCTCCGCCGGAAAGGTGATGGTGCCGCCCGTCGAATACGACCCCGTCACCGCCGAGGAGATCCGCGAACTCGTCGAGGTCGCCGCCACCGGCACCGTCACCACCTGGGCCTGGAACGACCGGCCCCGCCGCGACCAGCCCCTGGACACCCCCTTCGCCTGGGTGCTGGTCAAGCTCGACGGCGCGGACACCGCCCTGCTCCACGCCCTCGACGCGCCCGCCCCCGAGGCCGTGCGCACCGGCATGCGGGTACGGGTCCGCTGGGCCGCCGAGCGCACCGGGGCCATCACCGACATCGCCTGCTTCGAACCGTACGAGGGCCCGGCGGGCGGCGGGGCCGCCCCGCACGACGGGGAGTTCGCCGACGCCGTCACCGGCATCGTCGCGCAGGCCCGACTGGACTACGTCTACAGCCCCGGCCGCGCCCAGACCGCGTACATCAACGCCCTCTCCGAGCAGAAGACCGTCGGCGAGCGGTGCCCCTCCTGCCACAAGGTGTACGTCCCCCCGCGCGGCGCCTGCCCCACCTGCGGGGTGGCCACCACCGACCACGTGGAGGTCGGCCCGGCGGGCACGGTCACCACCTACTGCATCGTCAACATCAAGGCCAGGAACCTCGACATCGAGGTCCCGTACGTCTACGCCCACATCGCCCTCGACGGCGCGGGCCTCGCCCTCCACGGCCGGATCGGCGGCATCCCGTACGACCAGGTGCGCATGGGCCTGCGGGTCGAGCCCGTGTGGACCGACGGCGGCCGCTACCCCGACCACTACCGCCCCACCGGCGAGCCGGACGCGGACTACGACGCGTACAAGGAGCTCATCTGATGGCCCGATACGCCCGTGAGGTCGCGGTGGTCGCCTTCGCGCAGAGCGACCACCTGCGCCGCACCGACGAACTCAGCGAAGTCGAGATGGTCATGCCGGTCCTCCACCAGGTGCTGGCCGCGACCGGCCTGAAGGCGGGGGAGATCGGCTTCACCTGCTCCGGCTCCAGCGACTACCTGGCCGGCCGGGCCTTCTCCTTCACCATGACCCTCGACGGGGTCGGCGCCTGGCCGCCGATCTCCGAGTCGCACGTCGAGATGGACGGCGCCTGGGCCCTCTACGAGGCCTGGGTCAAGATCCAGACCGGCGAGGCCGACACCGCGCTCGTCTACTCCTACGGAAAGTCCTCGCCCGGGTCCGTGCGCGATGTGCTGACCCGCCAGCTGGACCCGTACTACCTCGCTCCGCTCTGGCCCGACTCGGTGGCCCTCGCCGCCCTCCAGGCCCAGGCCCTCATCGACGCGGGCGAGACCGACGAGCCCGCCCTGGCCGCGATCGGAGCGCGCAGCCGGACCGCCGCCGAGACCAACCCGCACGCCCAGCTGCGCGGTCCGGTGCCGCAGGGCGACTACCAGGTGCGGCCGCTGCGCACCGGGGACTGCCCGCCCATCGGCGACGGCGTGGCCGCCGTGGTCCTCGCGGCCGGCGACCTCGCCCGCCAACTGTGCGCACGCCCGGCCTGGATCACCGGGATCGACCACCGGATCGAGGCCCACGGCCTGGGGCTGCGCGACCTCACCGACTCCCCGTCCACCCGGATCGCCGCCGAACACGCGGGCGTCTTCGAGGCACCCGTGGACACGGCGGAACTGCACGCCCCGTTCTCCTCCCAGGAGGTCGTGCTCCGCAAGGCGCTCGGGCTCGGGGACGGCGTCACCGTCAACCCCTCCGGAGGCGCGCTCGCCGCCAACCCGATCATGGCCGCCGGCCTGATCCGCATCGGCGAGGCGGCCGCCCGCATCCACCGCGGCGAGTCCGACCGGGCCGTCGCCCACGCCACCTCCGGCCCCTGCCTCCAGCAGAACCTGGTCGCCGTCCTGGAAGGGGACCGAGCATGAGCACCACGGGCAAGGAGCCGGTGGCCGTCGTCGGGATCGGCCAGACCAAGCACGTGGCCGCCCGCCACGACGTCTCCATCGCCGGACTGGTCCGCGAGGCGGCGGCGCGCGCCCTCGCCGACGCCGAGCTGACCTGGGCGGACATCGACGCGGTCGTCATCGGCAAGGCCCCCGACTTCTTCGAGGGGGTGATGATGCCGGAGCTGTACCTGGCGGACGCCCTCGGCGCGGTCGGCAAGCCGATGCTGCGCGTGCACACGGCCGGTTCGGTCGGCGGGTCCACCGCCCTGGTCGCATCCAACCTCGTCGCGGCGCGCGTCCACCGGACCGTGCTCACCCTCGCCTTCGAGAAGCAGTCCGAGTCGAACGCCATGTGGGGGCTCTCCCTCCCCGTCCCCTTCCAGCAGCCGCTGCTGGCCGGCGCGGGCGGGTTCTTCGCCCCGCACGTGCGCGCGTACATGCGGCGCACCGGCGCGCCCGACACGGTGGGCTCGCTCGTCGCCTACAAGGACCGGCGCAACGCGCTGAAGAACCCGTACGCGCACCTGCACGAGCACGACATCACCCTGGAGAAGGTCCAGGCCTCGCCGATGCTGTGGGACCCGATCCGGTACTCCGAGACCTGCCCCTCCTCGGACGGGGCCTGCGCGATGATCCTCACCGACAGGGCGGGCGCGGCCCGTTCGCCGAAGCCGGCCGCCTGGGTGCACGGCGGGGCGATGCGCAGCGAGCCCACCCTCTTCGCCGGCAAGGACTTCGTCTCGCCGCAGGCCGGCAAGGACTGCGCGGCCGACGTCTACCGGCAGGCGGGGATCACCGATCCGCGCCGGGAGGTCGACGCGGTGGAGATGTACGTGCCGTTCTCCTGGTACGAGCCGATGTGGCTGGAGAACCTCGGCTTCGCGGCGGAGGGCGAGGGCTGGAAGCTCACCGAGGCGGGAGTCACCGAACTCGACGGGGACCTCCCGGTGAACCCGTCCGGCGGCGTGCTCTCCACGAACCCCATCGGCGCCTCCGGCATGATCCGCTTCGCCGAAGCGGCCCTCCAAGTGCGCGGCCAGGCCGGGGAACACCAGGTTCCGGGCGCCCGGCGGGCCATGGGCCACGCGTACGGCGGCGGCTCCCAGTTCTTTGCGATGTGGCTGGTGGGGGCCGAGGAGCCCACCACCTGACGGCGGTCGGGCCGGCGGCGGAGGGGCCGGCCGGGGTACGGGACAGGCCACGGTGACTCACCGTGGCCTGTGCGCCACGCGCTGCGGTGGTTAACCTTGCCCCCGGACGACGTACCGGGAGGAGCACGCACGTGGCCGAGAGCATGATTTCGCAACCCCTCGCCGGCTGGGGCAAGCCGGACCTCGATCTCACCGAGGCCGACTGGCAGTCGAGCAGCCGGGGGGCGGGTGACGTCCAGATCGCCTTCGTGGAGGGCTTCATCGCGATGCGCAACAGCGAGCGGCCGGAGAGCCCCTCGCTGATCTTCACGCCGGACGAGTGGCACAAGTTCGTGCTGAACGCCCGGGGCGGCGAGTTCGACCTGACCTAGGCCGAGCTCGTACGTGCGGCACCACCGGGCGCGGAGCCGCCGCCCCGGTGGCCGCCCCACGTGCGGAGCAGCTCCGCGATCTCAGCCCTCCGCGGCAGCGACGCACCCCCGGCCGACGGCTCCCCATCGGGCATATCGGGAGGATGCGAAGGTTGGGGGCATGAGTGGAGAGAACGATCTGCGCAAGCTCCTGAGCGGCATGCGGCCCGAGTTGAACGAGGGGCGGTACGTGTTCTGCACCGTGCCCGAGGGCGCCGTGCCCTCCGGTACCGCGCCCGTCGCCACCGTGCGGGAACCCGAAGGGCTCACCCTGGTCCTGCGCCAGGAGGACGCCGACGCCGCCGGACTCGCCTACGACTACACCGCTGGCTGGATCACCCTGCGCATCCACTCCGCCCTCGACGCCGTCGGCCTCACCGCGGCCTTCGCCGCCGAACTCGGCGCACACGGCCTGAGCTGCAACGTCATCGCCGGCTACCACCACGACCACCTTTTCGTGGCCGAGGACCGGGCCGCCGAGGCGGTGGCCGTCCTGGAGGCGCTCGCGGCGCGTTCGGCACGGGACTGACGGGCCCAGGAAGGCCGCCGGAAGGTCGCCGGAAGGTCGCTTGTAAAGAAGATCGGATTCTTTCCGTACTGTGGGGCACCCCGTGCCGTGCGCGGGCGTACGCTGATCTCCTGAACAGGCCTGGGGGTACCAGCCATGACGGAGCGTCGGACCCGCAGGCGGCGTGCGATGGTCGAGCGCGAGGCCGAACTCGCGACCGTCGACGAGGCCCTTGACCAGCTCACCGGTCCCGGGCCGGACGCCGGAGGCGCGCTGCTCGCCTTCTCCGGCCCGGCCGGACTCGGCAAGACCACCCTGCTCGCCGAACTGTGCCGCCGCGCCCACGCCCGCTCCTGCACCGTCCTCGCCGCCCGCGGCGGGGAGCAGGAGCAGGGCCAGCCCTTCCATGTCGCCCGCCAGCTGATCCAGCCCCAGCTGGCCGGGACCTCCGAGCAGGAACTGCGCGCGGCCCTCGGGAGCTGGTACTCCATCGTCGGGCCGGCCCTCGGGCTGTGCGCCCCCGAACAGGGCGCCCCGCCCGACCCGCAGGGCCTGCGCGACGGGCTCGACTGGGTCCTCACCCACCTCGTCGTCAAGCGCGCCCCCGTCACCCTCGTCCTCGACGACGCCCACTGGGCCGACCCCGAGTCCCTCGGCTGGCTCGCCGCCTTCGCCCCGCGCGCCGAACACCTCCCGCTGCTCCTCGTCGTCGCCTACCGGCCCGACGAACTCCCCGCGGACGCCGAGGCCTTCCGCACGCTCCCGGGCCGAGCGGGACAGCGCCCACTGCCCCTCGCGCCGCTCACCCCGGCCGCCGTCGCCGCCCTCGTCCGCGAATGGCTCGGCGACCACGCCGACGACGCCTTCTGCCAGGAGGCCTGGGCCGTCACCTCCGGCAACCCCTTCGAGGCCGTCGAACTCGCCGCCAAGGTCCGAGAGAAGGGCCTGCCCCCGGTCGAGGCGACCGCCCCGCTGCTGAGCGACCTCGTCGCCGCCCAGCGCGGCAGCGGACTCGCCGCCCGCCTCGAACGCCTCGGCCCCTCCACCGTCCGCTTCGCCTGGGCCTGCGCCGTCCTCGGCACCGCGATCCCGCAGGACATCGCCGCCCGGGTGGCCGCCCTCGGCACCGAGGAGGCCGTGGACGCCACCCGGCGGCTGCGCGACGCGCGCGTCCTGTCCGCCGCCACGGAAGAGCCCGACGCGGGGCTGGAGTTCGTCCACCCGCTCATCGCCACCGGCATCTACCGGGCCATCCCCGACGCACTGCGCGTCGCCCTGCACGGCAAGGCCGCCGCGGCCGTCGTCGACGCCGGACTCGGCGCCTCCGCCGCCGCCCGCCACCTGCTGGAGACCCACCCGGAGAACGACCCGTGGGTGGTGCGGATCCTGCGCGAGGCGGCCGGCGAGAACCTCCGCGCGGGTGCCCCCGAGGCCGCCCGCCGCCAGCTCGCCCGGGCGCTGCGCGAGCCCCCGGACTTCGACGAGCGCGCGGCCGTGCTCTACGAACTGGGCTGTGCCTCCCTGCTCACCGAGCCCGCCACCACCGTCAACCACCTGCGCGCCGCACTCGCCGAGCCCTTCGACGACCCGGCGCTGCGCCAGGGCATCGTCATCCGGCTGGCCCAGGTGCTCGCGCACAGCGACCGTCTGGCCGAGGCCTCCGAGTCCCTGGCGCGGGAGATCCCGAACACCCAGGACGTTCGCGCCCGACTGCGCCTGCAGTCGGAGCAGTTCATGTGGGACGCCTTCAACGCCGCCGAGACCGACTCCCCGGCCCGCTCGCGGCGCCTGGCCCGGCTCGCCGACAGGCTGACCGGCCGCGACCTCACCGAGCGGTACGTCATCGGGCTGCGCGCCTGGGACGCCTGCCTGCGGGGAGAGCCGGTGGACGTGGTGCTGCACCACGCCGGACGGGTGCTGGAGCGGCCCTTCAGCTGGGCCCACGAGGACCGCGGCTTCGAGGTCCCGGTCCTCGTCGCGATGGCCCACATGTACGCCGACCGGCCGGGACGGGCCGAGGAGCTGTTCGAGGCGGGTACCGCCGAGTTCGAGCGGCAGGGCTGGCGCGGGGCGCACCTGTCCTTCGCCTACAGCCTGCGCGGCTACATCCGCTACCGGCGCGGGCGGCTCGTCGAGGCGGAGGAGCTGGCGGGGGCCGGGCTGCGGCTGGCCGAACGCGTGGGCCGGCGCACCCCCGTGCACTGGTACGCCATAGCCATCCTGCTCACCACGCTGCTCGCGCGGGGACGGGTCGACGAGGCCTGGGAGCTGGCACGGGAGCACGAGTACGGCAGGCCCTTCCCGGCGGCCGTGGTCTTCCCCGACTCCCAGACCGTCTACGCCGAACTGCTGCTGGCCCGCGGGCAGGTACGGGCGGCCGTCGCCGAGCTGGAGGAGGTCGACCGGCGGCTGACCCCGCGCGGCATCCAGAACCCGGCGTGGTGCCCGTGGCAGCTGCACCTGGCCCGGGCCGTCGCGGCGGACGATCCGCACCGGGCGCGCGCCCTGGCCGGCGACGCCGTCCGGCGGGCCCGTACCTTCGGCGCCCCTTCGGGCATCGGCCAGGCGCTGCGGGTGGCGGCCGAGGTCGCGGCCCCGGAGGACCGGGTCGGGCTGCTGGAAGAGGCGGTCGGCCTGCTCGCGCAGTCACCGGCGGGCTACGAACTGGCCCGCGCCCTGGCCGCGCTCGGCGCCGAACTGCGGGACGCGGACCTGCTGGCGCGGGCGGTGGTGACGGCCCGGGAGTGCGGGGCCGACGGGCTGGTGGCCCGGGCGACCGACGTCCTGCTCTGGCTGGGCGGCACGCTGCCGTGCGGGCCGGAGGCCAGGGACGCGGGGGGCGGGCTCACGCAGGAGGAGCTCCGGGCGGCGCGGTGGGCGGCGGGCCGGTCCGCCGCCCAGGACGGTCCCGGCCGCAGTCCCGGACCAGGCCCGCAATGGGCCCTGTCCGCGGCCTGCCGCAAGCTCGGCACCGACCTGGTGGGCCTGCCGGCCGCCCTGGAGGCCTACGCACCGTAGACCTCCAGGGCGTACGTCAGCGCGTAGGTTCGTGGCGTACACGCCGAACAGGTCGACGATCAGGTCAGCCGGTCCCCAGCACCAGGTTGGAGACGGTCTCGCCCTTCGTCCAGTTCAGGTGGGAGGAGTTCGGCGGGGTCGGCCGGATGCGCAGGGTGATCCTGCCGTCCGGGCCCACCGGCACGATCAGCGAGTGGGCGACCGCCTGGCCGGCCGTGAAGTTCACGTTCGACGTGATCGGCGCCTGCTGCCCGCCGGGGAAGACTGGTGGTCGGAGTCCCCGGGGGCGGTGATCGTGACGTTGAGGGCGACGGCCGTGATGCCCGTGGCCGGCAGCCCGGCTCAACATCACCGCGACTGGCGCGCCGCCTGGGCACGTCGCCGCCTTTGCGTCCGGCACCGAGCAGCCGACCACGTCCAACGGCCACTGCGGTCACCCCCTCGGGGATGCCGCTGTTGCCGCCGACCTTCGCCCGGGTGGTTCCGTATGGGGGGCGACGGGCTTCTCGCTCGCGACCCACGTGGAGAGAGCCATGCTGCGCGCACCGGCGCCGGTGGTGACCAGGCCGACGTAGTCGTCTGAAGCCGCGGCCGGCGTGCCCCCGGCGGCCGACGCGGGGGCGAGGGTCGGTCTTCCTCTGTTGTTGAACCTGTTCAGATAGTCTTGATCAGATGACAGGGTCGTCCGATGCGCCTCGCTCGGCCTCGTACCCGCCGCTGGGTGTGTCGCGCCGAGCAGGCCTCGGGCTGCCGGCTGCGCATGCGGGTGATCGAGCCGACCGTGGGTCCGAGGTCCTGCCCGAGCCCGGGTCCACCACCTCGGCCTCCGGCTCCACCGCCCCGGCGGACTTCGAGGCGCCGCGGCGTGCGCGAGACCCGGACGGCGCCGGGATCAGGGCCCCGGGCCGGAAAACCCGTGCGGCCACGTACCATGGCGGCATGTCCTTCCTCCGCCGCCACCGCGCCGCCACACCCGCCGGCCCGGACTTCGACGTCCTGGCCATGGACCCGGGGGACTGGCCGGGCAATCTCGGGGCCGGGCTGCTGCCCGCGCCCGACGGCAGCTGCCAGGGTGTCTTCCTCCGCTACGACCTGTTCGGCGGACGCGGCCCCGCGATGATCATCGGAAACCTCCCCGAGGGTTCCCCGGCCCGGGACCTCTCCGACGGTGAGGTCCCCTTCGAGGTGGCCCAGCTCCTCGACGCCCTGGAGAACGACGAGGACGTCGAGGTCACCGGCGTCGAGGACTGCCCCGTCATGCAGGGCGACAACCTCCTCATCGTCCGGAAGGTCAAGCTGTCGGAGTCCCGCATCTCCTGCGTCCAGTTCGACCGCAGCGACAACGTGCTGGTGACCATCGCCAGCTGGGACCGCCCGATCACCGACGACCTCTACGCCCTCCTGAAGCCGCTCCCCGCCGAGCTCTTCCAGCAGGGCTGATCCACAGGAGTCACGCGTCCGCGATGTCGTTCGCCGCCACGTAGCCGAACGTCATCGCGGGCCCGATCGTCGAACCGGCCCCCGCGTAGCTGTGGCCCATCACCGCCGCGCTCGCGTTGCCCGCCGCGTACAGGCCCCGGATCACCGAGCCGTCCGGCCGCAGCGCCCGGGCGCGCGCGTCCGTGACGATGCCGCCCTTCGTCCCGAGGTCCCCGGGCACGATCTTGAACGCGTAGAACGGCGGGGCCCAGATCGGCGCCAGGCACGAGTTGGGGTGCACGTTCGGGTCCGTGTAGTAGTGGTCGTACGCCGTGTCGCCCCGGTGGAAGTCGGCGTCGGTACCGCTCCACGCCTGCGCGTTGAACCGGTTGAGGGTCGCCCGCAGCGCCCCCGCCGGAACCCCGATCTGGCCGGCCAGCGCGTCCCACGTCCACGCCTTCTTCGCCGCGCCCGCCTGGTACCACGCATCGGGGAAGACGAGCGTCGGCAGGATGTCCTTGAACAGGTACTTGTTGCGGTAGTTCTGATCCACGATCAGCCACGCCGGTATGTGCGAACCGGTGGCGCCCCGGTCCTTCTCGTACATCACGTGCACCACATCGCTGTACGGCGCCGCCTCGTTGACGAACCGCGCCCCGTTCGCGTTCACGATCAGCCCGCCCGGCAGGGTCCGTTCGGCGAGGCAGAAGTACGGCTCCCCGGGCAGCGGGATCGACGGCCCCCACCACGCGTCCTCCATCAGGGCCAGCGCCGCCCCGGCCCGCTGACCCGCCCGGATCCCGTCGCCGGTGTTCTCCTTCGCGCCCACCGACCACTGCGTGCCGATCGGCTGCTGCTGGTACTGCGCCCGCATCGCCGCGTTGTGCTCGAAGCCGCCCGAGCCGACGACCACCCCGCGCCGGGCCCGTACGGTCCCCCGTACGCCCTCCTTCTCCACCACCACGCCGGTGACCGCGCCACCCTCCTGGACCAGGTCGACCAGCGGGCTGTTCAGCCACACCGGTACCCCGGCCCGCTGGAGCCCCGCGCGCAGCCCGGCCGCCAGGGACTGGCCCATCGTCAGCGGCTTCTCCCCGTGCAGCGCCGCCTTCGTGCCGCGCGCCAGGCACTCGGTGGACACCGCGAGGCCCTTGGCGCTCACCGCCGCGAGGTTCAGCCACTTGTAGTCCTGGCTGAACACCACCATTCCGGCGGGGACGGGCATGTACGCCGGATTCAGCCGGGCCAGCTCGGCGCCGAGGATGTTGCCGTCGAGCTGGCCCGGCTCGATGGACCGGCCGTTGGGCAGTCCTCCCGGCAGGTCGGGGTAGTAGTCGCTGTACCCCTCCATGAACCGGAACGTGAGCGGGCTGTTGGCCATCACGAAGTCCAGCATCCGCGGACCGTTGGAGAGGAAGGCGGCCTGGCGGTCGGCCGGCACGTCCGGTCCGACCACGGCCGCCAGGTACGTCGCCGCCTTCTGCGGGGTGTCGGGCACGCCGGCGCCCAGGATCACGGAGTTGTTCGGCAGCCAGATGCCGGCCCCGGAACGGGCGGCGGAACCGCCGAAGGTGGGGGCCTTCTCGACGACCAGCACGCTCAGCCCCCGCTTGGCGGCGGTGAGCGCGGCGGTCATCCCGGCGGCCCCGGACCCGACCACGACGACGTCGAACTCGCCGAGCGGGGAGCCGTCCTGGGCGGCGGCCCGTGCGACGGCCGACGGGAGCACGGTGGCGGCGAGCACCCCGGCCCCCGAACCGGCGAGGACCGTACGTCTCGACGGGAGGGTTCCGGGGGAGGTGCGTGAAGCGCTTGCGGACATGGGCAGGCTCCAGCGGTGTGGGGAGGACGGGAGTGGCGCCAGTATTTCTGATGCCAAGTCAGAAAAGGTCTTCGGGGGATCATGTGATGTCAAGGCATCCGGCGCACGGGCCCACTCCCGAGCCCTCAGCCCTCCGCCGCCGCCCGGGCGTCCAGTTCCCTCACGTGCCGCTTGAGGGCCACGGTGCGGTAGCTCTCCTCCACCCACTCGCACAGCACCTGCACGGAGGGCGCCCCCTTCTCCGCCAGCGGCACGGACACCCAGCCGGAGCGCCCCAGGCCGTATGCGGTGGGCTCCGCGCCCGGCGCGGTCATCGCGTGCCCGTGCAGCGCCTCGTCCTTGAGCTTGACGGACAGGCCGGGCTGCCCCGGCCCGTCGGTGTTGCCCAGGAAGACGAAGATCTTCTTGTTCACCTTCACCACGCAGTCCTCGGGACCCCAGGGATGGTCCTCCACGGCCTCCGGGAGGCCGAGGGCGAACTCCCGCACCGCCTCCCACTTGCGCACTCCGGACTTCATCAGCGCCTCCCGTCGATCGTCTCCCCACGCTAACGGAGCCCGACGGGACATCCGGGCACGATCGCACCGCGCGGCCGAGGAACCGCCCGCGCCGCCCCCGGGCGCTGCGCACCCGCGAACGAGCGAAGTCCCGTGGCGGTGGGGGCCACGGGACTTCGCGTACGAGGGGCGCCTCGGCCGAGCGGATCAGCGCGTGCCGACCGCCGCACGGACCGCCCTGCGCGCCATCCCGGCGTCGTCGTGCAGGCGGCGGAGCAGCAGCCGCTGCTCCTCGCCGGAGGACAGCGAGCCCGCCGGCAGCGGCTGCGTCGGGGCGGTCGCCAGCATCGAGCGCTGGACCGCCGTCTCGGACATCCGGATCTCCCGGGTCAGCACCAGCATCAGATTGACCAGGAAGGCGTCCCGTGCGGCCGGGCCCGCCGACTGGGCGAGCCGGCTGATCTGGGCGCGGGCGGCCGGGGCGTCGCCCAGGACCGTCCACAGCGTGGCCAGGTCGTAGCCCGGCAGGTACCAGCCCGCGTGTTCCCAGTCGAGCAGCACCGGCCCGGCCGGGGACAGCAGCAGGTTCGACAGCAGCGCGTCACCGTGGTTGAACTGCAGCGCCGTGCCCGACAGCTTCACGCCGTGCAGCAGCTTCTGCAGGTCGCCGAGGTCCCGGTCGGTCAGCAGCCCCAACTCGTAGTCGCGGGCGATCCGCCGCGCGTAGTTCATCGGGGTGCCGAACAGGTCGGCCGGCGGCCGCCACTGGTTGACCCGGCACACCGCGCCCAGGGCCGCCCGCAGGTCCACCCGCGGCGGCGGCTCCACCGGGTGCCGCTGCAGGGCCGCGACCCGGCCCGCCATCCGCTCGACCACCAGCGTGCAGTTCTCCGGGTCGGCGGCGATCAGCCGCGGCACCCGGACCGGCGGGCGGTGCCGGACGAAGGCCCGGTACGCCGCTATTTCGTGCCGGTAGCGCTCACGCCATTCCGGCGAGTGGTCCAGTAAAACCTTCGCGACGGCGGTCATCCGCCCTGTGGTGCCCACCAGGAGGACCGAGCGGCCGCTGCGCCGCAGCACCTGCACCGGCGTGAACTCCGGACAGATCCGCTGCACCGAGGCGAGCGCGGTGCGCAGTTGCGCCCCCTGCGGCCCCGAGAGGTCGATTCTGCCGCTGACGGGCTGTGACCCGGTACCCGGCATGCGCCGCGCCCGGACGGTGCCCTGCACCGGTGCCGACGGGCGGCCGGGTTCGAGGTAGGGGCCGCCGCCCGCCGGGAGCGTGCGGTGCGGCCGGACCGGTGCGGACACGGAGGACGTTGCTGCGTACATGGTGATACGGATCCCTTCGTGCGCCGACGAGTTGCGTACGCCGCCCCGCCGGATCCCGTGCTTCACCCTGGGGAGTTCCGCCGGTGACCGGGTCGGGGAGGCGCATTCCTACCTGACACCCGGCGCGAGGTGGCGAACCATCGGGCGTGCCCTGGCGAAGCCTGGCGAATAGTCGCTGGGCACCTGACGGGGGGCTACTGTCAACTCAGCCGAGAACCTGGGGGCTTGACGTGAGCAAAGGTCCAAACACCCGCTTGAACGACCTGTTCGGCCTGGCCGGCTGGTCGAAGGGCGAACTGGCGAGGATGGTCAATCGGCAGGCGGCGGCCATGGGCCACCCCCAGCTGGCCACCGACACCTCGCGGGTGCGGCGCTGGATCGACATGGGGGAGACCCCGCGCGAACCGGTGCCCACGGTACTGGCAGCACTGTTCACCGAGCGGCTCGGTCGTGTCGTGACCATCGAGGACCTCGGGTTCGTACGGCAGCGGCGCACCTCCAGACGGCAGCCGGAAGGGGCTCGTGAGAACCCCGACGGGATGCCTTGGGCGCCCGAACGCACAGCCGCGGTCCTCACCGAATTCACGGGAATGGACCTCATGCTCAACCGTCGCGGTCTGATGGGCGCGGGCGCCGTGCTCACCGCCGGCTCCGCCCTCAGCAACGCCATGTACGACTGGCTGCACACCGACCCCGCCCACGCGAAGGAGGCGCGGCACTTCGGGGAGGCCTTCCAGGCCGATCCCGCGGGATACGACCGCTACGAGGCGGCCCCGATCGGCTCCCAGGAGATCGAGGCCCTGGAGCGTTCCGTCGATGTGTTCCGCGCCTGGGACGCCTCCAGAGGGGGCGGTCTCCAGCGCAAGGCCGTCGTCGGCCAGCTCAACGAGGTCGGCGGGATGCTCGCCTACCACCACCCCGACCACCTCCAGCGGCGGCTCTGGGGGGTGGCGGCCAATCTGGCGGTGCTCGCGGGCTGGATGTCCCACGACGTGGGCCTGGAGCCGACGGCGCAGAAGTACTTCGTCATCGCGGCGCACGCGGCCCGCGAGGGGGGCGACCGGCCGCGCGCCGGCGAGGCGCTGTCCCGCGCCGCCCGTCAGATGGTCCACCTGGGCAAGCCGAACGAGGCCCTGGACCTGATGAAGCTCGCCCAGTCGGGTTCGGGCGAGCAGACCCTGCCGCGCACCCGCGCCATGCTGCACACCATCGAGGCCTGGGCGCAGGCCGCCATGGGCAAGGGCCAGGCCATGCGGCGCACCCTGGGCGAGGCGGAGGAGCTGTTCGTCTCCGACAAGGGCGACGTGCCGCCGCCGAGCTGGATGCAGCACTTCGACGAGGCCGACCTGCACGGCATGCAGGCCCTCGCCTACCGCACCCTCGCCGACCACGACGCCTCGGCGGCGCCGATCGCCGCCCGCCACGCCCGCGAGGCCCTGCGCCTGCGTGGTGAGGGCTACCAGCGCTCGCAGATCTTCGACTACATCTCCATGGCCTCCGCCTGCTTCATCGCCGACGAGCCGGAACAGGCCGACCGCTACGCGCGCCTCGCCCTGGTCTCGATGAACGAGACCTCCTCGCACCGGACCTGGGACCGGCTGCGCGAGATGTACCGGCTCACCGCCCAGTACTCCGGCCACGCGCGCATCGAGGACCTGCGCCAGGAGATCAAGTTGGCCCTCCCGGACAGCCCGGCGCCGCGCGCCACGGGGGTGTAGTCCCACGCCGACCGCCGCCCGCGACGAGTGCCACCCACACCGTGTACGGAGACGAGAAAGGCCGCGCCTTCCGGCGCGGCCCTGAAGCCCTTGCTGTCGGAGCCCGTCACCCGCCCACGCGGGCCACGAGCACGCAGGCGTCGTCCTCCCGCTCGCTCTCGCCGAACTCCTCGATGACGATCCGTACGCAGTCCTGCGCCGACCTCGCCGCCGAGAACCGCGGCGCGAGCGCCAGCAGCCGCTCGGTGCCGTCGGCCCGGCTGAACTCGATGCTGCGCGGGGTCAGTCCGTCCGTGTGCAGCACCAACAGGTCGCCGACTTCGAGCCGTTCCTCGGCCTGTCCGTACGAGGCTCCGGAGGTCGCGCCCAGCAGGACGCCCTCCGGCGGCAGCAGGGACCGGCCCGACCCGCGGCGGAACAGCAGCGGTGCCGGGTGGCCCGCCTGTGCCCAGGACAGCACCCGGCGCGCGGGATCGTAGCGGCAGCAGACGGCGGAGCCGAGCGCCGGTTGCACGGAGGTCTCCAGGAGTTGGTTGAGCCAGCCCATCAGCGGGCCGGGCTCGATCCCCGCCATGGCCATCCCGCGCAGGGCGCCCAGCATCATCGCCATGCCCGAGGTGGCGGTCACCCCGTGTCCGGTGAGGTCACCGACCGTCAGCATCGAGCGGCCGTCGGGGAGTTCGAGCGCGTCGTACCAGTCGCCGCCGATCAGCGCGCTGGTCGCCGACGGCAGGTAGTGGGCGGCCACGTCCAGCGTGCCCGCGTTGCTGTGCGGGAACCGCAGGGAGCCGCGCCACGGGGGGAGCACGGCTTCCTGCAGCTCGACCGCCAGCCGGTGCTCGGTCTGCGCGATCTCCCGCTGGCGCTGCAGCGAGTCACGGGACTCGCGCACCGCGCGCTGGCTCCGGCGCAGTTCACTCACGTCCCGCAGCACGGCCCACATGGAGGCCGTGCAGCCGTCGGAGTCGAGTACCGGCTCGCCCCTCATGTGCAGCGTCCGGACGCGGCCGTCGGCCCGGACGATGCGGAACTCGCCGTCGATCGGCTTGCCGTCCACCAGGCAGGCGGTGACCCACGCGGTGAGCAGCGGCTGGTCCTCGGAGAACAGGGTGGAGCCCAGTTCGTCGAGGGGGAGCGCGCCGGCCTCGGGCGAGCGCCCGAAGATCTGGAACAGCTCGTCGGACCAGCTGACTTCGTCCGTCAGCAGGTTCCACTCGGCGCTGCCGACGCGGGTCTGGGCCTCGGGTCCGGCCTCGGGCGCCGCCTGGGGGAGCTCGACGGTCTCGGGCGCCGGAGGCAGGCCCTCCTTGAGCTGGTCGAGGTGCTCGCGGAGGTCGTCGAGGTGGTGGACGGCGAGATCGCACAACGCGCGCTGCCAGCGGCCCTGGGCGTCGTCGTCGTCCACCACGGTGTCGCGGCGGACCGCGTCCACCTCTCCCCGCAGCCGCCGGGTCTGAGAGATCAGCGCGTCCACCGACCCCGGCTCTGGCGGCTGCGCGGAACGGTCCGCGAACAGGTGGGACGGCATGAGAACTCCGATACAGGCGCGGCACGGCCAAGTCTGAAGGAAGGACCGGTAACGACTGTTGCACAGGGCGCGACGGCGTGTAAGGCGTTTGGCAACATCCGCAACGTTCTTGCTTGTGGCATATGCCTGCGGCCTTCCGGGGGCTCGTTCGTGTGCGAACGAATCCGGTCAGCGCCCTTCGGCGGGGCGGGACCGGCACCTGCCGGAGGGCCGGAGCGGAGGTGTCGGCGGCGGCCGGAAACCGGCCCTCCGGCGGCCACCGCTCGATCGTACGGCCGAGGTGTACGAGCCCGTGCCCGCCGCCGTACTCGTACCGGGTCCGGATCAACGAGCCTCACCGGGATACCCCCGAAGGGATGACCCCCTGCCGCGAGTCGATGCGGAGCGCAGGCTTCCCACCGCATCGGCGGGTCGCTACTCTACGTGCCGGTAACGAACCGGGGGAGGTCCGCGCGGGCGGGCCCGCGCAGCGTGGGGACAGCGAACATGAGCGGGTACGACCACGCCGCCGGGCAGAGCCGCCGGTCCTTCCTCACCTACCTCGTGGCCGCGCCGACCCTCGCCCTCGTCACCCGCGCCGGCGCCGACGCGCTCGCCCCGCAGCCCGCCCACGCCGTGGTGCCGTCCCTGCCCGCCATCGCCGACGTGATCGACCTCGGCGACCTGTTCATCCTGGCCGGGGCCCCCACCTCCGCCCTGCTGGCGCTCGCGGTGGAGGCGGACGGCACCGTCCGCTTCCGGCTGCCCCGCGAGGAGGTCGGCCAGGGCCTCACCACCGCGGTGGCCATGCTGGTCGCCGAGGAACTCGACGCGCCCCTGGCCGACGTACGCGTGGAACTGGACGACGCCCGGCCCGAGCTGCTCTTCAACCAGCTCACCGGATCCTCCAACTCGATCCGCTCCCTCTACGGGCCGGTCCGCCAGTGCGCCGCCACCGCCCGGGCCCGCCTCGTCGCGGCCGCCGCCGACCGCTGGAACCTCTCCGCGGGGTCACTGACCACCGCGAACGGCGCCGTCCGCGCCCCCGACGGCCGCACCGCCGCCTACGGTTCCCTCGCCGCGGCCGCCGCCGACCCCCGCCTGGTCGTCCTCGGCGCCACCCCCAAGAAGACGGCGCAGCACACGCTCGTCGGCAGGCCCACCCGCCGCGTCGACGCCCGGGCCATGGTCACCGGCGCCCAGCAGTACACCCTCGACCTCGACGTGCCCGGCGCCAAGCCCTGCGTGGTGCGCCGCCCGCCCACACTCGGCGGCACCGTCCGCGCCGTCGCCAACCTCGCCGCCGTCCGGGCCATGCCCGGCGTCCTGCACGTGGTGACCGTCCCCACCGGGGTCGCCGTCGTCGCCGAGACCTTCGGGCAGGCCATCACCGCCAAGTCCGCCCTCCAGGTCACCTGGGGACCCGGTCCCGCCGACCAGCTGTCCGACACCCAGATCCGGGCCAAGCTGCGCGCCGCCACCCCGCCCCTGCTGGTGCCCCCGCTGCTGACCCCGTACGTGGACGCCGAGTTCGACTTCGCCTTCGTCAGCCACGCCCCTATGGAGACCAACTCCGCCATCGCCGACGTCCGCGACGACCGCGCCGAGATCTGGTCGGGCCTCAAGTCCCCGATCGTGGCGCGCGAGAGCATCGCCGCCGACCTCGGCCTGCCCCTGGACAAGGTGAAGGTGCACGTGGTCCAGGCCGGCGGCTCCTTCGGCCGGCGGCTCTTTTTCGACGCGGCCCTGGAAGCCGCCCGCGTCTCCAAGGCCTGCCGCCGCCCGGTCAGGCTGATGTGGACCCGCGTGGACGACACCCGGCACGGCCGGATGCGCCCCGCCACCCACCACAAGATCCGCGCCACCCACCTGCTGGGCGAGGTCCTCAGCTTCGAGCACCGGGTCGCCGCCGCCGAGACCGACTTCCGGCACGGGCTCGGCGAGATCATCACCGCCACCGCGGCGAGCCTGCCCCTGGGGATCGGCAACGCCACCCTCGCCCAGACCCTGTTCCTGACCACGGTGAAGTCCCCGTACCACTTCGGCCTCACCACCCAGGCGCTCACCGAGGTGCCCACCGGCATCCCCACCGGCTCCTGGCGCTCGGTCTACTCCGCCAACACCCGGGGCGCGGAGGAGATCGTCGTCGACGAACTGGCGGCGCGCACCGGCAGGGACCCGTACCGCTTCCGCCGCACCTTCCTGAAGACCGACGCCCAGCGCGCCGTACTCGACAAGGTCGCCACGGAAGGGGAGTGGGGGCGGCCGATGGCGGCGGGCTGCGCGCAGGGCATCGCCTTCCACGAGGAATACAAGTCCCGCACCGCGTGCCTCGTCGAGATCGACACCCGGGACCCGGAACACGTCCGGGTCACCAAGGCGGTCATCGCCGTGGACGTGGGCCTGCCGGTCAACCCGCGCGGGCTGGAGGCCCAGATGATCGGCGGTCTGACCGACGCCATCTCCACCACCCTGCGCGCCGGGCTGCACCTGGACAAGGGACTGCCGCTGGAAGGCAGTTACAGCCAGTTCCACTGGGCGCGGCAGCGGGACACCCCGCGTGAGGTACGGGTCTTCGTGCTGCCCGCGACCGGCGAGGAGCCGGGCGGGGCGGGCGAGCTCGGCGTGCCCGCCGCGGTCGGCGCGATCGCCAACGCCTGGGCCCGGGCCACCGGTGCCAAGCCGCGCAGCTTCCCCCTCGACTTCGACGTCGACTTCACCCCCTATCCCCGCTAGCCCCCGCCGGCCCCCCTCGCCGGTCCCGGATCCAGGAGTACGCCGTGCCCTCGCACACCTTCACCGTCAACGGGCAGAGCGTCACCGTGGACGCCCCCGACGATCTGCCCCTGCTGTGGGTGCTCCGCGACATGCTGGGAGTACGCGGCCCCAAGTACGGATGCGGTGTGGACGTCTGCAAGGCCTGCACCAGCCACCTCGACGGCGCCGAGGTCCGCCCGTGCGTGGTGCCCGTCTCCGCGTGCGCGGGCAAGTCGGTGACCACCATCGAGGGACTGGCGAACGGGGACGAACTGCACCCCGTCCAGGAGGCCTGGCTCGAACAGGACGTCGCCC
Organism: Streptomyces sp. NPDC005533; assembly: GCF_042871845.1. Lineage (NCBI taxonomy): Bacteria > Bacillati > Actinomycetota > Actinomycetes > Kitasatosporales > Streptomycetaceae > Streptomyces > Streptomyces sp. NPDC005533. The sequence continues at coordinate 107,214 of NZ_JBIAJH010000002.1, forward strand.
AGTGCGGTTTCTGCCAGCCCGGCCAGATCATGGCCGCCGTCGCCCTGCTCAAGCGCACCGCCGAGCCCACGGACGAGGACATCGACGCCATCGCCAACATCTGCCGGTGCGGTACCTACTTCCGTATCCGCGAGGCCATCCGCAGCGCGGCCGCCAGGATGTGAGCGGCGGCGGACCCCGGTCTTCCCCCGTGGATGCCGGGATCCGGCCGCTCCTGGCCAAACCTACGCGTCCCGGCGGACGTTGCCAGGGTTCGCCCTGCCCAGTGAGCGGGCGAGACGGGTATCACAGCGCACAGTGAGCGGCGGGTGGTTGAATGCGCCGGTGCCCCGGCCCGACGACGTCCTCAAACTGCACCGGCTCGCCCACGCCGGAGGATCCGCCGCGCTGCTGGACTGGCTCTCCGCCCGCCTCGGCGGCTGGACCGGGGTCGTGGACGCCGGGCGGGGCCCCGGACCGGAGGCCGCCGTGCGGGGCGCCGCCGAGCTGAGCGCCCGCGGCGTACGGTCGGCCGTCCTGCACGCCCCCGGCTCCGCCACGCTGCTCTTCGCCCTGGACGGCGGGCGCGCGCTGGCCGCCGTACTGGACCGGCCGCACCCTCCCGAAGCCGCCACCCTGCTCGCGGACGCCGCCGTACCGCTGGCGCTCGTCCTGCGCGCCGAGGAGGCCGCGCGGCGGGAGGAGCGGGCCGCGCTCGCCGAGTCGCGGGCCCGCGAGGCGGTGCTGCACCTGCTGATGAACGGGCGGCTGTCCACCGCCCACCAGATCGCCGAGACGCTGGGACCCTCGCTGCCCGAGCCGATGCGGATGTACCTCGTCGAATGCCGCGCCGGCCGGCGCGCCGAAGTGGCGCGACGGTGCGAGGAGTTGACGGAGGGCCGCGCCTGGATCGTGCGCTGCCCCGTCTACGTACGCCACCTCATCGTGCTCGTCCCGGCCGGCCCGGCCGCATTGCCCGCCGGCCACGACCCCCTCGCCGAGGCGCTGCTGGCGGTGGCCCCGGACTGCACGGTCGGGGTCAGCGGGGAGCTGCGCCTGCGCGAGGCCCCGGCCGCCTACCAGCAGGCCTTCCACGCCCTGGCCGTGGCCCGGGAGCGGGGCGAGCGGCACGCCCGCTTCGGCCCCGGGCCCGAGCTGGTGCTCGCCGCGCACGAGGCCGGGGCCGGCTGGGCGCAGGCCCTGCTCGCGCCCCTGCACGCGTACGAGCCCCGGCGTCCCCAGGATCCCGGCGGACAGGAACTGCGCGCCACCGCCCACGCCTGGCTGAACTTCACCGCGCACGCCACGCGGCTGCTGAGGATCCACCGGAACACCCTCGCGGCCAGGCTCCGGCTGGTCGAGGCGCTGCTCGGGCTGGACCTCGCGCGCCTCGGCGACCAGGCGGCGCTCTCCCTGGCGCTGCGGCTGACCCCCGCGGCGTGGCGCGGGAACGCGACGGCCGCGGCGGCCGCCCCCGATCTTGACGCGGTGCTGCGCGATCCCCGCGTGACCGCATGGGCCGGCGCCCAGCTGGGCCCGCTGAGTGGCCCGGACGCCCCGCCGGGCGCCCGGGCCACGGTCCGCGCCTGGCTGGCGCACGACGCGCAACTCGCGGCGACCGCCACGGCGCTGGGCGTCTCCGTCCCGGGCGCCCGCAAGCGACTGGCCCGTATCGAGGTGCTGCTGGAGCGTTCCCTGCTCCAGTCCCCGAGCGCCCGCCACGACCTGTGGCTGGCTCACCGGGCGGAGGAGCTCGCTGGGTGACACAAGCCGCAAAAGGGATGAGTGGCGAAAAGAATCGACGATCATGCCCCAATGAGGCGAATCAATGCGAAACGCGTGCTCGTCGGTGAACCGCTCGACACCGCGCGCCTGGGCGAGACCCTGCTGCCCAAACGGCTCGCCCTGCCGATCTTCTGCAGCGACCCGCTCTCCTCCGTGGCGTACGCCACCGAGGAGATCCTGCTGATCCTGGCCCTCGGCGGCGTCGCACTGCTCCACCTCACCTGGTACGCGGCGGCCGCCATCGTCTTCCTGCTCCTGGTGGTCGTCGCCTCGTACCGGCAGACCTGCCACGCCTATCCCGGCGGGGGCGGCGCGTACGTCGTCAGCGCGGAGAACCTCGGCCAGAGCGCCGCGCTCACCGCCGCGAGCGCCCTGCTCGTCGACTACGTGATGACCGTCGCGGTCTCCGTCGTCTCCGGCGTCTCCGCCATCACCTCCGCGATTCCCTCGCTGAACGACCACGAAGTGGCCCTGTCCGTCGCCTTCGTGGTGCTGCTCACCCTGATGAACCTTCGCGGCGTACGGGAGTCGGGCCGGGTCTTCGCCATCCCCACCTACGGCTTCGTCCTCGTCATCTACCTGATGTTCGCCGTCGCCGCCGTACGCCTGGGGACCGGCGAGACCATCCGCGCCGAGTCCGCCCACCTGCCGATCACCGCCGAAGGTACCTACACCGGCATCGCCCTGGTCTTCCTCGCCATGCGCGCCTTCGCCTCCGGCTGCACCGCGCTCACCGGCGTCGAGGCGATCAGCAACGGCGTACCCGCCTTCCGCAAGCCCAAGGCGAAGAACGCGGCGACCACGCTCGCCGTCATGGGCGCGCTCTCGGCCACGATGTTCACGGGCATCACGGCCCTGGCCATGTCGTACCAGGTACACGTCGCGGCGGACCCCACCGAACTGGGCCTGCCGCCCGGCACCGCGACCTCCACCGCCCTCGCCCAGATCGGCCGCGCCACCTTCGGCGACTGGCACTTCCTCTTCTACCTGCTCCAGGCCGTCACCGCCGGCGTCCTGATCCTCGCGGCGAACACCGCCTTCAACGGCTTCCCGATGCTCGCCTCGATCCTGGCCCGGGACCGGTACGCGCCCCGCCAGCTCGCCAACCGCGGCGACCGGCTCGTCTACTCGAACGGCGTCGTCCTCCTCGCCCTCGCCGCGATCGCCCTCATCGTCGCCTTCGACGCCCAGCTGACCCGCCTCATCCAGCTCTACATCATCGGCGTCTTCGTCTCCTTCACCCTCTCCCAGGCCGGCATGGTCCGGCACTGGGGCAAGGAGCTCGCCTCACCCGCCACCCCGCGCGAAGAGCGCGTCCACATCCACCGCAGGCGCGCCATCAACGCGGTCGGCGCCTCCCTGACCGCGCTGGTCCTGGTCATCGTCCTGCTCACCAAGTTCACGCACGGGGCCTGGCTCGTCGTCATCGCCATGCCGCTGCTCTTCCTCGGCATGAAGGGCGTCCGCCGCCACTACGAGCAGGTCGCCCGGCAGGTCGCCGTGGCCCCCCACGTCAGACCGCGCAAGCCGGCCCGCCACCACGTCCTCGTGCTCGTCGCCGCCGTGCAGGCCCCGACGCTCAAGGCCATCGGCTACGCGCAGGGGCTGCGCCCCGACACCCTGACGGCGGTCACCGTCGCCGCGGACGAGGAGGAGGCGGCCCGGCTGCGGGAGGCCTGGGCCGCGCACGATCCGGGGCTCCCGCTGAAGATCCTGCACTCGCCCTACCGCGAGGTGGTGGGCCCGATCATGACCCACGTCCAGGAACTGGCCGCGGACGACGGCACGGACGTGCTGTCCGTGGTGATCCCGGAGTACGTCGTCGGACACTGGTGGGAACAGCCCCTGCACAACCAGAACGCCCTGCGGTTGAAGGCGCGGCTGCTGTTCACGCCGGGCGTCGCGGTGATCGACGTGCCGTACCTGCTGGAGTCGGCGAAGTCCGCCCGGCCCGCGGCGCAGGAGGGGTAGGCGCCTCCCCGGCGGCCGGCCGGACCGCGGTGGGCGGCCGGCCCGCCGTGCGCGGGGCCGCCGCCTGCGGGCCCGCCGCGTGCGCGCCCGCCGCGTGCGCGCCCGCGGCGTGCTGGACCACCGCCGCGTGCGCCAGCGCCAGTTCCACCACGTGCCGCGGGTCGGCGAGGGAGCGGCCGGTGAGCTGCTCCAGGCGGCGCAGTCGGTTGGAGACGGTGTTGCGGTGGCAGTACAGCCGCTGCGCCGCGTACGTGGTCGAGCCCTGGCAGGCGAGCCAGGTCCCGAGGGTGGTCAGCAGGGTCCGCCGGTCCTCGGCCGGCAGCGCGAGCACCGGGCCCAGCACCACCTGCCGCAGCCGGCCCGCGAGTTCGGCCTGGCCGGCGACCAGCGCGGCCGGCAGCCGTTCGTCCAGCAGCGCCGTGCGCGGACCGCCGGACTCGGGAGCCGTGCGCAGCGCCAGGACCGCCAGCCGGTGCGCTCCCGCCAGTTCCGCCGCCGCCCCGACGACCGGGCTGACCCCGGCGCGCAGCCCGAGCGGCGCGAGCACCTCCCGTACGGACTCCAGGGGATGGTGGCCCAGCTCCACCAGGCCGATCTCCCCGTCGCCGCGGATCCGCCACAGCACGCGCGGCGCGGAGCCCCCGGCCTTGGCGGCGGCCGGGCCTACGGAAGGGCTCTCTCCGCCGGAACCCACCACGACCACCGCGAAGCGGCCCCGCTCCGGCAGGCCCAGCCGCGCCGCGGCCTCCGATGCCGTCGGCCCCCCGTCGGGCGCCGCCCCGTCGAGCAGCACGTCCAGCAGGGCGGCCCGGCGCTCCCGCTCGCGGTCGGCGCGCACGGCCTCGGTGCGGTGGTACGACTCGGTGAGGGCGTCCGTCATCTGGTCCAGGACGTCCCATAACGCGGGCGCGCCCGGCAGCAGCCGGGGCAGCGCCGCCCGGTCGTGCGCCGCCACGGCCTCGGTGAGGGTCTGCCAGAGCAGCCGGCCGCCGCGGCGGTGGATGCGCAGCAGGGAGGCGAGCGGCAGCCCCTGCTCGGCCCGCAGCGCACCGGTGGCCCGGGCGTCGGCCAGGTCGGCGGGCAGCCCCCGCGACCTGCGGACCAGGCCCTCGACGGCCTGGCGGAGGTGGTGGTGGATCCGCTCGCGCAGCTCGGCCCGGCCGAGCAGGGCGGCGTAGGCGGGATCCTCGGTCAGCGTCCGGTCGGCGAGCCGGTCCGCCGCGACGGCGAGCCGGCGGGACAGGTCCTCGCGTATCTCCTCGATGATCCGCTCCATGACGGGCAGCCTGACACGGGGGAGGGGACGGTGGGGAGGGCCCGGCGACGGCACATCCGCTACCGTGTGCGAATCACTGCACTTGCAGTGATCACCGATGTGCCTCACGCGATGTGCCGCACCCACCCCCAGGGACCGCCCATGCGCCAGAATCCGCAGCGCCGCGCCGCACTGCTCGACGCCGCCATCGAAGTCCTGGCGCGCGAGGGCTCGCGCGGCCTGACGCTGCGCGCGGTCGACGCCGAGGCCGGGGTGCCCACGGGAACCGCCTCGAACTACTTCGCCAACCGGGCCCAGTTGCTCGTGCAGATCCTGCACCGCACCCGGGAACGGCTGACCCCGGAGCCGCAGGACCTGGCCGGCCCGCCGGACACCAAGGTGCTGCTGGCCCGGCTGCTGGAGCGGATGCGGCGCGAGCGCAGCGTGCACATCGCGATGCTGGAGCTGCGGCTGGAGGGCACCCGGCGCCCCGAACTCCAGGCGGAACTGGCCGGCTTCCAGGGTGCGGAGCTGGAGGCGAACATCGCCTGGCACCTGGGGGTGGGCCTGCCGGGGGACCGGCAGGGCGTGGTCCTGCTGTACCTCGCGATGCTGGGCCTGATCGTGGACGACCTGACCGCGCCCGCGATGCTGGAGGCCCACCCGGTGGAGGGGCTCATCGAGACGATGGTCGAGCGTCTCCTCCCGCAGGGGTCCGCGGACTGACTATCGTGCCGGTGAGCGAGCACCGGCAGCGCGGGGGAGACCGTGGGGAGTGCAGGGATGGCGCACATGACCGAGGGCGGAGCCGGGGCGGTCGGCGGGATCCAGTGGCTGGCCGACTGGGACGGCTGGTTCGTCGGCCTGACCTTCGCCCGGGGCATAGGGCCCGACGAACTCGCCGCGCGGCTCGGCGCGCTCCCCGGGGTCCGGCCCGGGCCGCTGGGCGCGCTGGACGCCTGGAGCATGGTCACGGAGACGGTCGACGGGGACGGCGTGGCCCGCGTCGGCCGGTGGGGCGACTGGTCCTTCGCCGTGGAGCACGGCCTGCCGGCCGGCGCGGAACGCCTCGCCGAGGTCTCCCGCGGGGGCGTCGAGGCCGTCCACCTCGATCCGCAGCCCGACCACCCGCCCAAGCAGTTCGCGTACGCCCGCGACGGCGAGCTGGTGTGCTGCTTCGGTCTCGGCGAGGAGTGCTGGCGGGGCGGCCATCAGCCGGACTTCCTGCTTCCGGAGCTGATCGCGGCCAAGATACTGGCCCCCGACGGCGGGTGCGTGCGCCCCGACGAGGAACCGTACGAGGAACGCGACCGCCACACCCTCGCCGTCCTGGAACACCGCTTCGCGCTGTCGCTGCCGCGCCGGCTGATCGAGGACACCCCGCTCCCGGCGTACGTGACGTGCACGCGCTAGCGGAACCCCGTGAATACCGGGCCGAACCGGCGCCGACCGGGAGGTATCCGGTGATCTTATGCTCAGGTTTACGCGAGTCAGCTGGTGTTGCGGCCGGTGAACGACTTTGATGGGCTTGCCAGGCCTCGTACCGAGCAGGGGGACTCATCATGAGTACCGACCACACTCAGAAGGACAGCGCACCCACTCTGATCGGTTCCGTGCAGCGCGCACTGCGCCTCGTGGAAGCGATGTACGCCGAAGGCGGGGCGACGGCCAAACGGCTCGCCCGGGTCACCGGGATCCCCCTGCCCACCGTTTACCACCTGCTCCGCACCCTCAGCCACGAGGGCTACGTCCAGCGCGAGGGCGGCTCTTTCCGCCTCGCGGACGATCTTCCGCTCGCTTCGTGATCAAATAGCGACGCGTTCCGGCCAAGGTCGCGCGTGCTTCATGGCATGTTCCAGCGGAAAATGCCAGAACGCCCTTTCGTACTGTGGAAGTTGAGTAAGTTCCCTCCTGTCGCGCCGTACGACCGTGCAAACAGCACGTCCGGCCGGGAGGGGAGCCCGCGTGCCCGGGATCGACGAATGCCTGCTCGAAGCCATGGCCCTGCCTGGTGCGCGGGGGGCCGCGCTGGTCGACTGGAGCAGCGGACTGGCCCTCGGCACCGCCGGGGAGTCGCCCGTGGGCGACCACGAGACCACCGCCGCCGAGACCGCCGAGCTGGCCCGGGCGGCCGCCGAGTACGAGTCCTTCGCCTCCGCGGCGCCGGGCGATGACACGGCGGGACCGCCCGTCGAGGACCTGATCGTCACGACCCGCACCGGCTACCACGTCCTGCGCTTCGTCGACACGAGCTTCGACAGCAGCGTCTTCCTGCACCTGTGGCTCGACCGCACCGAGGGCAACCTCGCGCTGGCCCGCCACAGACTCAGGGCCCTGGCCGAAGGGCTGGTGCTCAGATGACCACCCCGGCCCCGGCCGCGAACGGCTTCGCCGCCGTCTCCCCGCTCCTCACCCGGCTCGCCGCGGAGCGCGCCACCGGCGCCCTGCTCCGCGACCGCGGCACCCTCTTCCTGGAGGACGGCCGCATCGTGCACGCCGAGAGTCCGGCCACCCCCGGCCTCGACGTCCTGCTCACCACCGGCGGCGGCCTCGCCCCCGAGCGCTGGCGCGAGGCGGTCGACCGGGCCGGCGCCCGCCGCCAGGTCGCCCGCTTCCTCGTGGACAGCGGCGGGCTCGCCGGCGGGGAGCTGGAGATCTGCCACCTCGCCGCCATCTTCGACGCCGCGTTCTTCGCGCTGTCCCCGGGCAGCGGGCCCTCCCGGTTCCGCCGCGGCGCCACCCACTGGATCGGCTCGGTTCGCTCCGTGCCGGCCGCCGCCGTCGAACGCGAGACGCGCCGCCGCCGGGAGCTGCTCGACGCGGTCTGGCCCTACCCGCTGCTGGACACCGCCCCCGTGGTGCCCCGGGCGGCCGCGCCCGGACAGACGGTCAGCTCCCGGCAGCGGATCCTGCTGCGCGCGGCCGACGGCGTGCGCACCCCCGCGGACCTCGCGTGGGTGCTGGGGCGGCCCGCCTTCCACACGCTGCTCGACGTACGGCGCCTCGCGGCGGCCGGACTGGTCGAAACCCCGCACACACCGGCTCCGCCGCCGGTCGCGGTACCCCTGCCCGACTGGATGACCCAGGCCCAATCCCCGGACGTGGCGCTGCTCCGCCGGTTACGCGACGCACTGGAGGCAAGCCTGTGAGGCTCCCGCTGCGACCGGCCCTGCGCGCCGACCGCTCCGAGCGGAGGCAGCCCGAAAGGAGAAAGGCCGACATGAGTACGGTGCCCCCCGAGGCGGAGGCCGAGATACTCGCCGAGCTCCGCAGGCTGCGGGCCCGGGTACCCCAGCTCACCGGTGCGCTCGCCGCGAGCGCCGACGGCTTCGTCCTCGCCCAGGACAGCGCCGCCGCCGAGGCCGAATCCGTCGCGGCCCTGACAGCGGCCGCCCTCGGGGTGGCCCAGCGGCTGAGCGACTGCACCGGGCAGGGCGCGTTCCGCGAACTGCTGGTGCGCGGCGAGGACGGATACGTGGCCACCTACGCGGCGGGCACGGCGGCCGTCCTGACCCTGACCGCGGAGCCCCGCGTCAACGTCGGGCGCCTCCACCTGGAGGCGCGCCGCTCCAGCCTCCGGATAGCCGAGCTGATCGACCACACCCTCGGCCGGCGCGGCGCCGGCGTCCCGCCCCTGCCGCCGCTGCCCCCGGCGCTCCCCACCTGACCGAACCGGAACCTGCACCACCACGGCGCACGACCAGCCGAACCCCAGACGCACGACCAGACGAACGACACGGCACACGACACAACGAACGAGGAAAGAGGAACCCCTCATGGCAAACGTCGAGACCACCCTCAAGGAAGCCACCACCACCATCGAAGGCGCGCTCGGCGCGGCCCTGGTGGACTACGGCAGCGGCATGGCCCTCGGGACCGTCGGAGGCGGAAAGGACCTCGACCTCGCGGTCGCCGCCGCCGGCAACACCGACGTGGTCCGGGCCAAGGTCCGCACGATGGAGATGCTCGGCCTCAAGGACGAGATCGAGGACATCCTGATCACCCTCGGCAGCCAGTACCACCTGATCCGTCTGCTGAAGGGCCGCGGCACCTCGGGCTTCTTCCTCTACCTCGCCCTCGACAAGAAGCGCGCCAACCTCGCGATGGCCCGCCACCAGCTCAAGGCCATCGAAGCCGGCCTGGAGGTCTGACCAGGAACCGAGACGTCGAGGTGGCGGGCGGCTTAATCTTTGCCGTCCGCCCCGGCGATCAGCCGTGGTATGCCCGATAAGGGAGGAGTTCATGATTCTGCTACCTAGTAGGATGCTGTGAGCAGCTGATCATCGATAAAGCACAAAACGCTGGAGAACCCGCCACCCATGCCCCCGCGCCTGAGCATCGTCGTCCCCGTCTACAACGTCGAGCTCTACCTCGACGAGTGCCTGGAATCCATCGCCGCTCAGACGTTCGGCGACTTCGAGGCGATCCTCGTGGACGACGGGTCCACGGACACCAGCGCCGTCATAGCCAAGGCCTTCGCGGCCCGGGACAAGCGGTTCCGCGTCGTGATGCAGGAGAACGCGGGCCTCGGCGCCGCGCGCAACGTCGGCGCCCGTCACGCCCACCCGGACAGCGAGTACCTGGCGTTCGTCGACAGTGACGACACCATGCCGGACTACGCCTACCAGCGCATGATCGACGCCCTCGACGAGACGGGCTCGGACTTCGCCGGAGGCAACGTCAAGCGCTTCCGCTCCGTCGGCATGCAGCAGTCCTGGGGCCACCGGGCCGCGTTCGCCAAGACCCAGCTGAAGACCCACATCTCCAAGTTCCCGGCGCTGGTCACCGACCGCACCGCGTGGAACAAGGTCTACCGGCGCACCTTCTGGGACGAGCACGGCTTCCAGTACCCGGAGGGCATCCTCTACGAGGACGCCCCGGTCAGCATCCCCGCGCACTACTTCGCGTCCAGCGTCGACATCATCAGCGACTGCGTCTACCACTGGCGCGTCCGCGAGACCGGCGAGCGCTCGATCACCCAGCGCTCCACCGACCCGATCTCCCTGATCGACCGCGTGAAGTCCGTCCGCCTGGTCCGCGAGTCCCTCAAGGCCAAGCAGGGCGCCAAGTACGTCCGTTACCTGCGCGACTACGACTACAACGTGCTGAGCGAGGAACTCCCGCTCATCTACAAGTACGTCGCCGAGGGCGGCGCCGACTTCCGCGCCGCCTTCGTCAAGGAGGTCGGCGGCCTCGTCCGCGAGATCGGCACCGGCCCCTGGCCCGACCTGACCGTCGCCGACCGCCTCAAGGCCTACCTGGCCGGCGAAGGCCGCGTCGAGGACTTCATCGCGCTCCTGCACCACCAGCGCGACTACCACTACAGCGTGCCGGTCAAGGGCCTCGCCCGCCCGCAGGCGGACTACCCCTTCCTGCAGGGCCGCCCGCCGGTCCCCGCCAAGGTCCTGACCCTCGGCCCGCGCGAGCGCCGCGTCGTCAGCCGCCTGGAGCAGGCGGCCTGGGCCGACGGCAAGCTGCTGCTGCGCGGCTACGCCCTCCCCGGCCACCTCGGCGCGGAGAGCCGCCTCGGCTCGCGCAAGATGCTGGTCTTCCGCGAGGGGGGCAAGCGCCGCCGCTCCGTCGTCAGCACCCGTACGGTCGCCTCCCCGATGGCCACCGTCAAGGCCCCGCACCTCGCCCTGCGGCACGCCGACTGGGCCGGCTTCACCGCCGCCGTCGACCCCTCGATCTTCCAGTCGGGCGGCAAGTGGCGCGAGGGAATATGGACCACCTCCATCGCCGTCACCGGAGCCGGCGGCCTGCACCGCGCCCGCCTGCGCGGCGGCGAGCACGACACGGGCCAGAACCCGCCCCCGTACTGGGTGACCCCCGACGTCCGGATCGTCCCGGCCGTCTCCGGTGCCCTCACCATCCAGGTGGAGATCGCCCGCGCCCGCGCCCTGGACGTCCACCCCGCCGGTGACGACGCCGTCGAGATCACCGGTGAGCTGTCCGCCGAAGCCGGCGCCGCGTCCGCACTGCGGGCCGTCCACGTCACCACCGGCACCGTCCTCAGCTTCCCGCTGGAGACCGCCGCGGCCCGCTCCGGCCGCGTCCCGTTCACCGCGCGCGTCCCGCTGGCCGAGCTGGCCGCCGTACCGGACGCCGAGGTCGAGCCCGGCGAGTGGGCCCCCGAGCCCTGGAGCCTCTCCGTCCTCGGCGCCGACGGCACCGAGCACCGCCTGGTCCACGACGAGCGCGGCGGCTTCAACGGCCTCGTCCTGCCGCTGCCCGGCGAGGACGGCGACCGCGCCCTCTTCGCCAAGCGCGGCACCACCGGACACCTGACCCTCTCCGTGCAGCCCTCCCCGCCGCTCGTCGACGAGGTCACGGCCGAGGACGGCACCGTGACCCTGCGGGGTCGGTTCGTGGCGCCCGCCGACGAGCCGTACGAGCTCGTGCTGCACAACGCGCACGGCGTGGAGTTCAGCTACCCGGTCACCCGCGCCGGGGACACCTTCGAGACCACCTTCCAGCCGGTGCTTCCCGAGGCGTACGCCGGCCGGACCACGATCCCCGAGGGCCGCTGGTGGCCCACCCTGCGCCCGGCCGCCCAGGGCGGAACCACCGCGGGCCTGCTCGGCGTCGACCGCGGCGCCCCCGTGCAGATGGGGCCGGGCCTGCTCTTCGCCGGCCCGCACCCCTTCAGCACGCAGGGCCGCCGGATGCGGATCGAGACCCGCTTCCACGACCGCATGGTGCTGGTGGCCGACCCGCTGCTGAGCCCCCACGACCGCTCGAACTTCGCCCAGCGCGTCGCCCGGTTCGAGACCTACCCGGCGCAGCGCGCCCTGCCGGTCAAGGACATCGTGGTCTACGACACCTTCCAGGGGCACGGCGCCGGCGACTCGCCGCGCGCCATCCACGAGGAGCTCGTGCGCCGCGGGGAGAAGCTGGACCACGTCTGGCTGGTCCGCGACGGCCGCGCCGAGGTTCCGTCCACCGCCCGCGCCGTGCAGTACGGCAGCGTGGAGTGGTGGGAGGTGCTGGCCCGCGCCCGCTACGTCGTGACCAACGACAACGTGCCGCGGCTCTTCCAGCGCCGCCCCGGCCAGGTCGTCGTCCAGACCTGGCACGGCACGCCGATCAAGCAGATCGGGCACGACTTCGTGCACGACTACTACACGAGCCCGGAGATCCTGGAGGGGCTGGAGCACGACAGTGCCCAGTGGTCCCTGCTGGCCTCCCCGAGCTCCTACGCCACCCCGATCCTCAAGCGCGCCCTCGGCTACGACGGCGAGGTCATCGAGGCCGGCAGCCCGCGCACGGACGCGCTCGTACGGCCCGACGCCGAGCGGATCGCGGACGTCCGGCGGCGGCTGGGCCTGCCCGAGGGCAAGAAGGTCGTCCTCTACATGCCGACGTGGCGGGAGAACTGCGAGGGCTGGTCGGGCGGTTACAAGCTCGACCTGCGGATCGACCTGGAGGCGGCCCGCCGTGAGCTGGGTGAGGACCACGTGCTGCTGGTCCGCGGCCACCACCACGTCACCGAGCAGGTCCGCGACGGCGTCCGCGACGGCTTCGTCGTCGACGTGTCCCGCTGGCCCGACGCCGCCGACCTGCTGCTGGTCGCCGACGTGCTGATCTCGGACTACTCCTCCGCGATCTTCGACTTCGCGCTCACCGACAAGCCGATCCTGCTCTTCACGTACGACCTGGCGCACTACCGCGGCACGCTGCGCGGCTTCAACTTCGACCTGGAGGAGAAGGCGCCCGGCCCGCTGCTGGCGGACTCGGCGAGCCTGATCGAGGCCGTGCGCAACGCCGACGAGGTCGGGGCGCGGTACGCCGAGGCGCGGGCCGCGTTCCGCGCGGAGTTCTGCGACCTGGACGAGGGCAACGCCGCCGAGCGCGTCGTCGACCGCATGCTCGCCATGGGTGCGGCGCCCGCGAAGTAGGCCGTACGGGCGACTTCCCGGCTGAACGCGGACCGGCCCCGGGCCCACCGATGAATTTCGGGCCCGGGGCCGGTCTGTATGTGAGGAACGGTATCCACCGTGCACACACCGGCCTGGAGGCAGCGATGAGCGGCAACGGTTTCACCACGTGTCTGTGGTTCGACGGCGATGCGGAAGCGGCCGCCGAGTACTACGTGTCCGTGTTCAAGGACGGCAGGCTCGGCCGGATCGCCCGTTACACGAAGGCGAACCCCGATGAGGCGGGCTCGGTCATGACCGTCGAGTTCGAGATCAACGGGCAGCGGTTCGTCGGTCTCAACGGCGGACCGCAGTTCCCCTTCACCGAGGCGATCTCCTTCATGATCGACTGCGCCGACGAGGCCGAGGCGGACTACTACTACGACACGCTCACCAAGGACGGCGGGCAGGAATCCGCCTGCGGCTGGGTCAAGGACAGGTTCGGGGTGTCCTGGCAGGTCATCCCGCCCGGTGTCGTCGACCTGGTCAGCGACCCGGACCCGGAGCGCGCCGCCCGGGCCATGGCCGCCATGATGCAGATGAAGAAGCTGGACGTGGCGCAGATGCGTCGGGCGGCCGACGCCGGCTGAGCGTGCCGTCCCCCGTGCACGGTGCCCGGCCCGGTCCGGTCCGGCGCTGTCGGGCCGGGCCGGGCCACCGCGGTCCGGGTCGGCGAGGAGTCGACCGAACGTCCAGCGGGTGGGCGAGGTGGATCAGCCCGACGCGATCCGGGCCAGCAGCGCGGGCAGGGCGGTCCCGATCGGCTCGCGGATCACCTCGTCGGCCAGCGGGTCGTACGGGGTCTCCTCGGCGTTCACGATGATCAGTCGGGCCCCGGCCTCGGCGGCCATCCCGGCCAGTGACGCGGCCGGCTGCACCTGGAGGGTGGACCCGACGGCGATGAAGACCTGGCACCCCTTGGCCACGGCCATCGCCTGCCCCAGCACCTCGGGGTCGAGCCGCTGCCCGAACATCACGGTCGCCGCCTTCAGGATCCCGCCGCACGTCCGGCAGGCGGGATCCGGTTCCCCGGCGGCGACCCGGGCCAGCGCCTCGTCCATGCCCGAGCGGGCGTGACAGGCCGTGCACACCACCGACCGGGCGGTGCCGTGCAGCTCGAAGACCTTGCGCGCGGGCATCCCGGCGAGCTGGTGCAGCCCGTCCACGTTCTGGGTGACGACCCGGACCGGGGTGCCGCCGCGTTCCAGTGCGGCCACGGCCAGGTGCGCGGCGTTCGGCCGCGCCCCGAGGGCGGCGAGCTCGGCCCGCATCAGCCAGGACCGGCGCCGGATCTCCGGATCGGCCATGTAGTACTCGTACGTCACGAGCTTCTCGGCGTCCGGCTCCCGGCGCCACAGGCCCTGTGGCCCCCGGTAGTCCGGAATCCCGGAGTCCGTGGACATCCCGGCCCCACTGAACACTGCGACGAGCGGCTTCCCCATGCACCGACCCTACGTACCGGCGCCGAGGGCTCGCGACCGCATTTCCGCGAACCGGGCCGCGAGCCGCCCGCGAGCATGCCGGAGGGTCGTTTCTGCGGTGAATCCCGCCCCCCACAGGAGTGAGATCCGCGCGGCTCCCTCCCCGTGCACCGGCCAGCCGGGTACAAGACCGGACATGATGCTCAAGCCGCACAGCCTTGGTGCCCTGCTGCTGACCCTGCTCGCGCTGCCGGCACTGTCGTCCGTCCCCGCCCACGCGGCGCCGGTCGCGCACGTCGCAGCCGTCGCACCCGTCGCCAGTGCGGAGGGGCATACCGCCGATCAGATCGGCCGCTTCCTCGCCGCCTTCTACGGCGATCACGGCCCCTCCCCGCAAGACCGCGAGCAGTACGTCTCGCAGGTCCTCAAGGACAGACAGCTGGTGAGCGCGGACGCGGACGTCCTCCTCTGCGCCCAGAACGCACCGCAGAAGATCGGCATCGGCCCGGTCACCGTCGCCCAGGCGGCCGGTGTCGGCTGGGCCACCGTCACCACCCACTGGGCCGGCGGGGTCACCGATACCTTCACCGCGTACGTCCGCCTCGACTCCAGGCCCATCCGGCTGGACGACGTCATCTGCGCCGGCTGACGTCCGTACGGTGAGCCGCGCGGCCCTCCATAGGATGAGCGCATGCCGACGACGACCGCGACCGCCACCGTCCTCCACTGCTGCGACCCGATGAACGAGCGCCGGGCCGACGCCCACTTCACCGCGGAGGCCCGGCAGCTGCGCGCCGTCGGTGGCACGGTCCTGCTCGTGGACCACGACGCGCTGCTCGCCGGGGACTGCGAGCGGGCGGTGGCGCGGGTGCCCGAGGGGGCGGGGGCCCTCTGGTACCGGGGCTGGATGGTCCCCGCGCAGCGGTACGCCGAACTGGACGCGGCCCTGCGTCGGCGCGGCGCCGAGCTCGTCGTCACCCCCGAGGCGTACCGCAGGGCGCACGAACTCCCCGGCTGGTACCCGGCCTTCATCGGCCTCACCCCCGTCAGCGGCTGGCTGCCGACCGCCCCCGGCGAGGTCCCGGACATGGGGCGGCTCGCGGCCCTCGCCGCGGGCCTGCCGCCGGGCGCCGCCGTCGTCAAGGACTACGTGAAGTCCCGCAAGCACGAGTGGGACGAGGCGTGTTACGTGCCCGACCTCGGCGACCCGGCGGCGCTGCACCGTGTGGTCGCACGCTTCGTCGCCCTCCAGGACGAGTTCCTCGCGGGCGGGGTGGTGCTGAGGGCCTTCGAGACCTTCGTCGCGCCGCGTGCGGCGGCCGCGGAGGTGCGGGTGTGGTGGCGGGACGGGGCGCCCCGGCTGGTCACCGCACACCCCGACAGCCCGGTCGCCGAGGTGGCGGAGATCCCCGAGGCGGACCTCGAACCGGTCCGGGCGGCCGTCGGGGCACTGGACTGCCCCTTCGTGACCACTGATCTCGCGCTGCGCGCGGACGGGGTCTGGCGGGTCGTCGAAGTGGGGGACGGGCAGGTCAGCGATCTCCATCCGGAGGTCGATCCGGCCCTGCTCGTACGGCTCTTGACGGCCGATCAGGCGCTCCTGTGCCCACCGTCCGCATCTGGTACAACACCGGCATGACGGGATTCGAGATCACCGGCGCGAGCACCGCCGACATGGAACTGATGCGCGGCTGGGCCGATGAGGAGGGCTGGAACCCGGGGGACTCGGACCGGTTCGCCTTCGCGGTCGCCGACCCGGAGGGCTTCCTCGTCGGCCGGCTCGACGGCGAGCCGGTGGCCTGCATCTCCGCCGTCCGGTACGGCGCCGGCTTCGGTTTCATCGGCTTCTACATCGCCCGCCCCGCCTACCGCGGCCAGGGCTACGGCATCCGGCTGTGGGACGCGGGGATGGAGCGCCTCGCCGGCCGGCTCGTCGGACTGGACGGCGTCGTCGCCCAGCAGGACAACTACCGCAAGTCCGGCTTCCGCCACGCCTGGAACAACGTCCGCTACGAGGGCGTCCCCGAGGGGGCCGGTGGCGGCGACGGCGTCACCGGGGCGGGCGCCGGGGCCGGGATCACGATCGTGGACGCGGCCTCGCTGCCCTTCGGTCTGCTCGCCGCCTACGACCGGCGGTTCTTCCCGGAACCGCGCGCCGCCTTCTTGTCCGCCTGGACCGGGCTGCCCGGGCGGACGGCGCTCGCCGCCGTGCGTGACGGCCGGATCGAGGGCCTCGGCGTGATCCGCCCGTGCAGCGCCGCCCACCGGATCGGCCCGTTGTACGCGGCCGACCCGGCGGTGGCGGCAGCGCTGCTGCGGCGGCTCGCCCGGCACGCGCCCGGTGGTCTGGTCTCCGTGGACGTGCCGGACGCGAACGGCCGGGCCGCGGCGCTCGTCGCGGGGCTGGGCCTGGTCCCGGTCTTCGAGACCGCCCGGATGTACACCGGTCCGGCCCCCGACCTCGCACTGGGCGAGCTGTTCGGGGTGACCAGCCTCGAACTGGGCTGAGCGGAAGGGCGGTCAGTCCCGGCGCCCCTGAGTCACGTACGGCGCCCGGGGGCCGGACGGCGGTCGCACGGCGCCGCCCGGCCCTTCGCGCCGTGCGCGATCAGAAGTCGAACAGCACGCCGGTGGTGTTCCGGAAGCCGCACGGATTGGCGAAGGTGTACGTGTAGTTGAGCCGGCGGCCCTGCCACACCCCGTCGGCCGTCACCGTCATCGGGTTCCACTCCCTGGTACACACCGCGTCGGCGGCCGGGGCCGTGAGCGCGTCGAGGCGCGAACCGTTCGCGCGTAACTCGGCGCAGGCGGCGACCGGGTTCGGGTGCGTCCCGCCCGGCGTCGGCGAGCAGACGAGAGTCACCGCACGCAGCACCGTGCCGCTTCCGGCGTCCTGACCGGCCGTCACGCCGAGCACGAGCGCGGACGGCGCGTACAGGCTCTCCGTGCCGGTCGGCGCGGCCCCGGCCGTACCCGGCCAGGCCAGTGCGGTGAGCGCGGTGAGCGCCATGGCGGCGGAACCGAGCCCGAGACCCCTTGCGATGGACCGCATTGCGAACACTCCCTTGGGTTGGTGTTTCGGATAGCGGACAGAGTCTTGCCCACGCGGGCCGCGAACGCCCGTTCGCACCGCCATTTTTCGTCACCCATCGTGTACGGATGAGTGCAGCCCGCAGCCGTGCGAACGAGCTGACCTGTGCGGAAGCGACCCGCCGAATCGGCCGAACACCGACACGAAATCCCCCCGAAACCTTTGAATTTCCGGTGGGGACGACCCCTCACGGGGCCTGGAACCCCTCCGGGGGTAGGGCGGGCCCCACCCCCGGAACACCCTCCAGGCCCGCTGTGCCGAGCCGTCCGGAACGGTTGGGTCGAGGCATGGAAAACGACGCGATCCAACTCAGGGACGTCAGCCGGGTCCACGGCACCGGCGACCGGGCGGTCACCGCCCTCGACCAGGTCTCCCTCGCCTTCCCCCGAGGCACCTTCACCGCCGTCATGGGCCCCTCCGGCTCCGGCAAGTCCACCCTGTTGCAGTGCGCCGCCGGACTCGACCGCCCCACCTCCGGCATCGTCACCGTCGGCGGCACGGAACTCGGCGGCCTGAGCGAGACCCGGCTGACCCTGCTGCGCCGCGACCGCATCGGCTTCGTCTTCCAGGCCTTCAACCTGCTGCCCGCCCTGACCGCCGAGCAGAACGTGGCCCTGCCGCTGCGCCTCGCCGGCCGCCGCCCCGCCAAGGCCGAGGTCCGTGAGGTGCTGGCCCGGGTGGGCCTGGCCGACCGCGCCCGGCACCGGCCGGCGCAGATGTCCGGCGGCCAGCAGCAGCGCGTGGCCCTGGCCCGCGCCCTGATCACCCGCCCCGACGTGCTCTTCGGCGACGAACCCACCGGCGCCCTCGACTCGCAGACCGGCCGCGAGGTGCTCACCCTGCTCCGGGCCATGGTCGACACCGTTCGCCAGACGGTCGTCATGGTCACCCACGACCCGGTGGCCGCCGCCTACGCGGACCGCGTCGTCTTCCTCACCGACGGCCGCCTCGACGGCGAACTGACCGGCGCGAGCGCCCCGGACATCGCCGCCCACATGACGAACCTGGAGGCCGCACCGTGCTGAGCATCGCCCTGCGCACCGCGCGCACCCGCTGGGTCACCTTCGCCGGCAGCTTCCTCGCCCTGGCCCTCGGCGTCGGCCTGATCGCCACCATGGGCCTCGCGCTCGCCGCCACGCTGAACGCCCCGCCGCGCGAACCCGAACGATTCGCCCAGGCCCCCGTCGTGGTCAAGGGCAACGACGTCCTCCGCGTCCCCGGCCCGAACGGAGAGCGCACCAGCGCCCTCGCCCACCCCAAGGCCGTCGCACCCGACCTGGCACGACGGCTGGCCGCCCTCGGCCGCACCACGGAGGACCGGTCCTTCCCCGTCCGCGCCGAAGGCGCACCAGGGCAACTGGTCGGCCATCCCTGGTCGGTCGCCGCCTTCGCCCCGTACGCCCTCGACGCGGGCCGCGCCCCGCAGTCCGACGAGGAGGTCGTCACCACCGGCTGGGCCCGGCCCGGCACCCGGCTGACCACCGACCGCGGACCCGCCACCGTCGTCGGCACCGTCGCCGCCCCCGGCGGCGGACACGGCTTCGAGACCGCCGTGTTCTGGAGCGACGCACGCGCCGCCCGCCTGTCACCCGCCATCGACCAGCTCGTCGTCGCCGCCGACCCGGCCGCCGTACGGGCCGCCGTGGGCCAGGACCCCGACGTACGCGTCCTGACCGGCCGGGACCGCCGCCACGCCGACCCCGACCCGGAGCGCGACAGCGAGGCACTGCTCGCCGTGAACGCCCTGCTCGGCACCGCCGGCGGCGTCACCGGTTTCGTCTCCGTGTTCGTCGTCGCCTCCACCTTCGCCTTCGCGGTCGCCCAGCGCCGCAAGGAGTTCGCCTGCTGCGCACCGCCGGCGCCACCCCGGGCCAAGTCCGCCGCACGGTGCTCGCGGAGGCCCTGATCCTCGGCGTACCGGCCTCCGCCGCGGGCTGCCTGCTGGGGGAGTACGGGGCGCCCGTACTCGCCCGGTGGCTGGCGGACGAGGGCATCGCACCGCACTGGTTCGCCATCGCGGACGCCGACTGGCCCCTCCACGCGGCCTTCTGGACCGGACTGCTCGTCGCCCTCGCCGGAGCCGTCGCCGCCTCCTGGCGGGCGGGGCGGGTCGGACCCACCGAGGCGCTGCGCGAAGCCGCCGTCGAGACGAGGACCATGACCCCGGGCCGCTGGATCCTCGGCTCCGCCCTGCTGCTGGCCGGCGTCGCCACCCTCGCGCACGCCCTGCTCACCGACCCGTCGGACCTGCTCCACCGCAAGACGTACACCAGTCGTCCCATGCTGTTCATCGTCGCCTTCGCGCTGGCGGCCCCGGTGCTCGTCCGGCCACTGGTCCGGCTGATCGCCTGGCTCCCGGCCCAACTGCCGGGCCCCGGCGGGATGCTGATCCGGGAGAACGCGGCCGCGGCCGTCCGCCGCACGGCGGCCGTCGCCGCCCCCGTCCTCGTCACCGTGGCCCTCGCCGGATCCCTGCTCGGCGCCACCGCCACCCTGGGCGAGGCCAAGGCCACCGAGACGCGACAGCAGACCACCGCCGACTTCGTCATCACGGGCGGGGCGGGCGGCTTCGAGCGGGCGGCCGTCGACCGGATCCGGTCCGTGCCCGGCACCGAAATCTGCGCCGGAGCCGCGACCGAACTCCACGTCCTGGAGGACGGCGTGGCGCTGATCCGCTCCGACGCCCGCGCCGCCGACCCGAAGGCCCTCGCCCGCACCGCCGCACCGCCCCTCGTCGCGGGCAGCCTCGCCGACCTCGACGACGATTCCGTCGTCGTCACGCAGGAGTGGGAGCGGCACACGGTGGGAGCGGCCGTCGAGGTGTGGCTGGGCGACGGCACCCGCAAGACCCTGCGGATCGCCGCCGTGATGCGCACCGGCACCGGGGACAACGGGGCCTACGTCACCCCGGCCAACGCACCCGGAGCGCCGGTGGACCGGATCGACGTACGCCTCGCCCCGGGAGCGGACCCCACGGCGGTGGCCTCCGCCCTGGCCGCGGCCGCCCGGCAGGCCGGGGGCCGGATCCTGACCAGGGACCAGTGGCTGGCGGAGCGTCACCCCAGGGACAAGCGCACCACCCGGCTGGGCTTCCTGCTGGTCCTCGGCATCGCGCTGCTGTACACCGGCATCGCGCTCGTCAACACCCTCGTGATGGCCACCGCGGACCGGTCCCGCGAGCTCGCGCTGCTGCGCCTCGCCGGCGCCACCCGGGGGCAGGTGCTGCGGATGGTGGCGGGGGAGTCCCTGCTGGTCGTCCTCGTCGGCGCGGTGGCCGGCTCCCTGGTCGCCGTCCTCAACCTGGCCGGCATCAGCTGGGCCCTGGGCCTGCTGCACGTCCGGAGCGCCGTCGTGGTCCCGTGGGACGTCCTCGGCGCGACGGTCGGGGCCTGCGCCGTCCTGGCGGTGGCGGCGGCCGTCACCCCGGCCGCGTCGGCCCTGCGACGCCGCCCGGCCGAACGGGCCGGCGGGCACGACTGAGGGGTGCCCCGCCGTTCGGCAGGACACCCCTCGGAACGCCTCGACGAGCAGCCGTCGGACGGAAGGCGCCGGTTCAGGAAGCGGAGTGGACCGAGCCGGTGCTCGTGCCGCTGGAGTCGCCCACGAAGCAGGTGACCTCGCGGTCGCCGAACGCCCAGGTGCTGGGCTGCGGGTAGTAGTAGAAGACGCTCAGCTTGTCCGAGACCTTGGCGTCCTTGCCCACGTAGTCGGTCAGCGCCGTACCGGAGCACTTCTCCTCGGCGGTCGAGACGACCTTGTCCTTGCCCGGGTACGCACCGTCGTCCAGGTTGAAGACGGCGTACGCCTCACCCTCGTGCGGCTGGTCGCAGGGGACGATCTTCACCGTGTAGCCGGCCTGGCCGCCGTCCTCGTCCTCGTACTCCGCCAGATCGCCGCCGGTGTTGAAGCAGTCGCCCTTGCGGATGTCCTGCACCTTGCTGGAGCCCGACCCGGTGACCTGGCCACCCGTGTCGCGCTTCGGCGCGGGGCCGGTGTCCAGCGCCGAAGCCAGCCCGAAGACCAGCACCAGAACGGCGCCCACGATGCTCACGCAGTGGATGACGATGGCCGCGATGGCCAGACCCTTCCCCTTCTCACCCCGGGTGCGGATCTGGGAGAGGGCGATGACGCCGAGGATCAGCGGGACCAGCGGCAGCGCGCAGACCAGCGACATGACGAACGCGACGATGGCCAGCGCGTTGGTCTTCTGCGACATCGGCGGCTGCCCCTGCCAGCCCTGCGGGCCGCCGTACGGCCCCGGTTGCCCCGGCTGTCCGTACGGTCCGGACTGCGGGTACGGCTGAGGGGACGACGGTGGCTGCGGCGGTATGGACATGCGTGTGGAGCTCCTTGCTCAGAGGGTGAGACGCAACCAACAGCCAGGCGGTGACATCGCGTCCGGCGACGGGCGGCAATGATCGGACCACACCGACCCATACCTGCCCATGGTCTTATGTCGCGCCTACGCTACCCCTCGGAGACGGCGGGAGTTGCCGTGGGGTCGGGATGACGGACCGGCAGTGGCGTACGGTCGGGCTCAGTTCTGCGACTGGAGCGCCTTCGTGAGGAGTCCGCCGCCCACGATCAGGGCCACACCGAGCCACCACACGTTGCCGTCGAAGACGAGGACCGCGATCCCGATCGGCACCAACAGCCCTGCCAGGGGCAGCAGCAGCCCGGCGAGGCGGAGCGGTTCGGGCGCCTGGCCGGCCGCCTCGCGGGCGGCGCGGGCCCGGACCACGTCGGGGTACCAGACGGTGAAGCGGAGCGCCGCGACGATCGCCAGGATCTGGATGATCCAGCCGGTCCAGATGTTGTTCGGGTTGTGCAGGACAAGGTCCCCGTACGCGCCCGCGACGGCCGCCACCAGGAAGGCGAGCCCCCACGCCGCCGTGATGACGTAGTTGGTGCGGACGAAACCGGGCGTGTGCCACAGCGAGGGATCGACCTGCTCGCGGGCGTACTGGAGGGTGAAGGGCATCCTCACGGCCATGGAGCCGAAGGCGATGACGGCGAGGGTGATGTTCGCGACCTCGCCCGCGTACGTCTCCAGCCAGCGCAGCGTGCCCTCGCTCGCCAGGGCGCCGACGACGGCCATCGCGGCGAAGAACACCACGTCGGCCACTTCCAGCAGCTTCCAGGAACTGCCCCGGTTGACGACGCGGCTCAGGACGACCAGGGCGACGGCCGCCGCGAGGGCGATCCCGACCGAGATCTCGAAGCGTCCCGGTCCGACCAACAGGGAGAAGAGAATCCAGGGAGCCATCCCGACGATCGGGTTCTCCAGGATTCGGGACAGCGGGCCGCTGCCCGTGCCGTAAGCCTCGGTTCGCACCCCTCCATCGTGCGCGGCCGCCGGGCGACCGGCCATTCGGGGACCGGACCGCCGATCCGGGACCCGTACGACCGGCCCCGACCGGCCCGGCGGCAGGATCCGGAAGAGGCGGCCTAGCCCGCCGCGCTCAGGCGCGGGGCGTACAGGTCCAGCAGCCGCGTGCGGGTCTGCTGGAGCCGCATCGCGAGCACGCGCCCGACCCAGTGCCCGATCGCGGACCCGAAGGCGGGATCGGCGTCCATCAGCATCCGTACGGCCGCCGCGTCGAACTCGTACGCGCGCACCGGCGTCATCGCCTGCGCGCCGAGCTGCCACACGTACGGCGGGAACAACCAGGACCAGCCCACCAGCTCACCGGGGCCGAGGTTCTCCACCGCCGCGGGCCGGCGGCCGGCGACGGGGACCTCCAGGGTCACGGTCCCGGAGCGCACGATCCAGAAGGACTCCGCGCGGTTTCCCTCGTCGAAGATCCGCGCGTTCTCCGGGAAATTGACCTCGTAAGCCTGCGACATGAGACGTCCACGATGCTCCGTCGACAGGACGGCAGCGATGCGGATGGGGGAAGGTGTGCTCACGACGGCCTCCGATCACGACCCCCCGGCGACGCTCCTGCTCTCCCAGTGTCGCCGACACCCGCCGGATCCCGGCCGGCCCGGACCGTCTTTCTTCCGGACCGCCGAGGAACCCGCTCCCGCGGCCCCCACCGCCCGGCGGCCGGCCGTTCCCCTTGAGGCCCTAGGTCGTCTCTTCCGGATCTTGCCTCGCCCGCGCCGCCCGGCACCGCACCTCGCCGCGTTGGCGGAGCACCCCAGTACGTCCAGTACAAGGGCGCCCCGCCAACACGCCGATGCACGGCACCGGACGACGCGGGCTTGACCGGCAAGATCCGAAAGAGACGACCTAGTCGTCGGCGTTCGCCTCCAGGCAGGCCAGCTCCATCGCGTCCAGCACCGCCTCGTGGCTGCGCCCGCTGAGCTCGGCGACGTTCTCGATCTGCGCCGTCGCCCAGGCCGCCAGCGTCATCACCAGCACCCGGAGCCCGTCCGTGCCGTGCTCGGCCAGGACGGCGTCGGCGACGACCATGGCGTCCTCGGGGACCTGCTCGGGCGGCTCCAGGCCCGCGAGGCCGCGGAGCATGGTGAGGGTGCGGCGGGAGATCTCCGGGGTCAGCCCCGCCAGCCGCATGTCTTTTTCTTCGTCCATCCGCCCCACCTCCGGTGCCGTGCCCATCACCTCAGGGCACGGTAGAGGCGCGCGGGCCCGCGCGGGGCCGTTTGTGCAGGGTGACCCAGCGTGACCCCCGGCCGGGCGGCCGCTCAGCACTCGCGCCGCGGCCCGGCCTTCCCCGGGCGCCCCGCCAGGGCGATGGCGAGGGCGAGGAGGACCAGTACCGCCGCGACCGCGAACGTGACCCGCATGCCGCCGGCGACGGCCTGCGGCGCCGCCGTCGTGAGGTCGGTCGTCCGCGACGCGAACGCGAACACGGCGCCCATGGCGGACGCGCCGGTGACGAGCCCGAGGTTGCGCGAGAGGGTGAGCACGCCGGAGACGACACCCCGCTCATCGGGGTGGACGCCCGCCATGACGGCGGTGTTGTTGGCCGTCTGGAACACCGCGTAGCCGGCCGTGACGACCGCGAGGGGCACGACGTAGCCGAGGACGCCGGAGGTCTCCGGCGTCAAGGACAGGGCGAGGGCGCCGACCGCCGTCGCGCAGAGCCCGGCGGCGGTCGTGCGCCGGGCGCCGCACCGGTCCACGACGCGGCCGGCCGGTACCCCGGTGAGCGCGGCGACCAGCGGACCGGCCGACAGCACGAGTCCTACGAGGACCGCGTCGAGCCCGAGCGTCCGGGACAGGTAGAAGGGCCCGACCACCAGCGTCGCCATCATCACCGTGGAGACGAGCGCGCTCGTGGCGAGGCCCGCGCGCAGCACGGGATCGCGGAACACCGTCCTGCGGATCAGCGGCGCCGCCGCTCGCGCCTCGGTGCGCACGAAGAGGACGATTCCCAGGGCGGCGGCCCCCAGCAGGGCGAGGTTGAGGGGGCCGAAACGGCCGTGGCCGAGGGTCATGGCCAGCGCGTAGGCCGCGAGCGTGAGCGCCAGCAGCAGGGTCCCCAGGCGGTCGAAGGGGGGTCGACCCGCGCCCGCCGCCCGCTGCCGGTCGGCCGGCAGATGGCGGTGGGCCAGGAGGAAGGTCAGGAGGCCGAGCGGCACGTTGACGAAGAAGATCGCCCGCCAGCCCAGCCCGGAGATGAGGACCCCGCCCAGCGAGGGGCCCAGAGCGGTGCCGACGGCGGACATCGTGCCGAGCAGTCCCATGGCGCTGCCGGCCCGGGCCCGCGGGACGCTCTCCCCGACGAACGCCAGGGTGAGGGCCGTCATGACGGCCGCGCCGAGCCCCTGCGCGGCCCGGGCCGCGATCAGCAGCCAGAGCGTGGGCGCGGCGCCGCACCCCACCGAGGCCACGGTGAACAGCAGGATCCCGCCCAGGAACAGCCGGCGGCGGCCGATCAGATCGCCGAGCCGGCCGACGCTCACGATCAGGGTGGTGATGGCGAGCAGATAGGCGAGGACGATCCACTGGACCTGCGGGAAGGTCGCGGAGAACGCCTGCGCCAGGGTCGGCAGGCCGACGTTCGCGATGCCGGTGCCGAGCGAGGACAGCAGCATCGAGAGCGACAGGGCGGCCAGCGCCCCGCGCACCGCCGGTGCCCGACGCCCGGCCGCCGCGGTGGCGCCGGCGGACCGCTGTCCCCGGGCGGGTCTGGAAACACTGTGTGGGCTCATGGCCGGAGCGTGCGCGCCCCGGCGCTCGTCCGGCAAACCTTGTTGCCGTTTCCGGGACGGCGCGGTGCAATGGCCGCATGGAGAACGACCGCACGCACAAGCCGGCGCCCCACCAGGCGGTACTCGACGAGGTGGCCCCCCGGCTGCGACGGCTGCGCGCCCGGCGGGGCCTCACGCTGGCCGCGCTCTCCGAAACGACGGGCATCTCGAAGAGCACCCTGTCCCGTCTCGAATCCGGACAGCGCCGCCCCAGCCTGGAACTGCTGCTGCCGCTCGCCGGCGCCTACGGCGTGCCCCTGGACGACCTCGTCGGCGCCCCCGAAGTGGGGGACCCGCGGGTGCGGCTGAAGCCCCGCGCCATGCCCGACGGCGGTACGGCCGTCCCGCTCACCCGCACCATGGGCCCCCTCCAGGCCTTCAAGATGCTCATCACCGACCGGGGCACCGAGCCGGACCTCCGTACCCACGAGGGGTACGAGTGGCTGTACGTGCTCGACGGCCGGCTCCGGCTCGTCCTCGCGGACCACGACCTGGTCCTCGGCCCCGGCGAGGCCGCCGAGTTCGACACCCGGCTGCCCCACTGGTTCACGAGCGCGGACGGGCGCCCCGTGGAGATCCTGAGCCTCTTCGGGCGCCAGGGGGAGCGGATGCACCTCCGCGCCAAACCACGCGCGTGACGCAGGCGCACGCTCGGCCACCGGCGCGATTTGGCATCCGATGTGTCAAGAGGGATGAACGGAGCGCGAAATCGCCCTAAGGTGCGCCCGTACGCATGGTCGCGCACGGCTGTTCGGCTGTTTTCGGCCATGGCTCTCCCGGCCGTGCCACACGGCCGTACGCCACACCGAACTGGGGGGTTCATGCGTAGAACCAGAACGTCGGCGGTCGCCCTCGCCCTGTCCCTGGCCGGAACCGGCGCAGCGCTGGGCCTCGGCCTCGTCCCCCAGGCGGCGGCCGTCACCCCGCCCGTCGCCTTCACCGCCGACCCGCTGTCGACCTGGCAGCCCGACGGCGTCGTCTGGGCCCTCGCCGAGGCGGGCGGCCAGGTCTTCGCCGGCGGGACCTTCTCCACCGTCCGTCCGCCCGCGGGCGGCGCCGGCAGCGAGCAGTCGGCCGTGAACTTCGTGGCGCTCGACGCCGCGACCGGCGCCCCGACCTCCTGCAAACTGTCCTTCACCATCGCCGCCGGCAGCGCCACGGTCCGCGCTCTCGCCCTGTCCCCGGACAAGACGACCCTGTACGCGGGCGGCTACTTCGGCGCCGTCAACGGAACGGCCGTGTCCAGCCTGGCCGCCATCGACGTGGCGAGCTGCACGGTGAAGACCGGGTTCCGCCCGGCCTTCGCGGCCACCGTCCGCGCCCTCGCCGTCACCGACGACACCGTCTACGCGGGCGGCGACTTCCTCAGCGTCGCCGGCCGGCCGCGCGAGCGCTTCGCCGCCGTCGACGCGGCCGACGGCGCCCTCAAGCCCTTCACCGCCGACGCCGACGAACCCGGCCGCGCCGTCGAAGTGACTCCGGACGGCCGGAACGTGGTCCTCGGCGGTGACTTCTTCACCGTCAACGGTACGAACACGCACGCGCTGGCCGTCGTCGACGCGACGAGCGGCGCGCTCACCACGTCATACGCCGGCTTCATCGAGACCAACTCCGTCGTCAAGGACATCGCCACCGACGCCACCGGCTTCTACACCGCCAACGAGGGCACCGGCGGCGGCGTCTTCGACGGCCGGATCGCCCTCAACCTCACTGACTTCGGCCAGCGTTGGCGCGACACCTGCCTCGGCGCCACCCAGGCCGTGCTGCCGTACCAGAGCGTGCTCTACAGCGCCTCGCACGCGCACGACTGCTCCAGCGTCGGCGAGTTCCCCGACGGCCAGCGCCACCACCTGCTCGCCCAGCCCACCAGCGGCACCGGCAAGCTGGGCTGGGCCCCCGACACCAACGACGGCATCGGCGAGGGCATCGGCCCGCGCGTGATGACGGTCGGCTCCAAGGGCGGCGTCCAGTACCTGTGGGTCGGCGGGGAGTTCACCACCGTCAACGGCGCGGCGCAGCAGAGCCTGACGCGCTTCGCCTCCACCGGGGACACCGGCGCGCCCACCGTGCCCGTCGCGAGCGCGGTCAGCTTCAGGCCCGGCGAGGTCCAGGTGCGCTGGCGCACCAGCCTCGACCTCGACGACAGCGCGCTGACCTACAGGATCTACCGCAACGGCGCGGCCACGCCCATCGCCACGGTCACCGCCGACTCGCTCTTCTTCAAGCGCCCGCAGGCCTCCTGGACCGACACCACCGCGGCGGCGGGCCAGTCGTACACGTACCGGGTGACGGCCACCGACGCGGCCGGCAACACCAGCGCCCTGTCGGCGACGGCGAGCGTGACCGTCCCGGCCCAGGTGGACGGCTACCCGAACCAGGTCCGCGCCGACGGAGCCCAGCAGTACTGGCGCTACGACGAGGCTGCCCTGCCCTTCGCCGCCGACTCCTCCGTCTCCGGCAACCAGAGCGGCGTGCACCTGAACGCGCCCGCCCTGCGCCAGAGCCCCGGCGCCGTCTCCGGCGCGAGCACGGCGATCGGCTTCAACGGCACCGACACCCAGGTGTACGGGGACAAGCGGCAGACGGTGGGCAGCACCTACACCATCGAGACCTGGTTCAAGACGAACACCACGCGGGGCGGCAAACTCCTCGGCTTCGGCAACAACCAGGCACGCGG
Source organism: Streptomyces sp. NPDC005533 (assembly GCF_042871845.1). Classification (NCBI taxonomy): domain Bacteria; kingdom Bacillati; phylum Actinomycetota; class Actinomycetes; order Kitasatosporales; family Streptomycetaceae; genus Streptomyces; species Streptomyces sp. NPDC005533. The sequence continues at coordinate 135,472 of NZ_JBIAJH010000002.1, forward strand.
CAGCAGTCAGTGCGACAAGCACATCTACATGACCAACGACGGCCGGCTGGTCTACGGCGTCTACACCGGAGCCACCCGCACCGTCACCACCAGCGGCGCGTACAACGACGACCAATGGCACCACGTCGTCGCGAGCCAGGGCCCCGGCGGCATGACCCTGTACGTGGACGGCGCCCAGAAGGGCACCTTGAACGTCACCACCCACGAGAACTTCTCGGGGTACTGGCACGCCGGCGGCGACAGCCTCGGCGGCTGGCCCGACCGCCCGACCAGCGAGTACTGGGCGGGCCGGCTCGACGAGACCGCCGTCTACCCGACCGTCCTCAGCGCCGCGCAGGTCCAGCACCACTACGCCCTCGCCACCGCCCCCGCCGACTCGGTCGTCCAGGTCACCGCCGCGGAGGACACCTACGCCAACGCGGGCGCGCCCGCGACCACCTACGGCACCTCGTCCTCACTGGCGGTGCGCGGCACCTCCTTCTACGCGAGCTACCTGCGCTTCGACCTGCCGGCCGCGCCCGCGGGCACGGTCCTCAAGTCGGCCACCCTCAGCGTGAAGACCAGCACCATGAGCGGCGCCGGTACGGCGGACACCGTCTCGGTCGTCCCGATCACCGGCTCGTGGAGCGAGGGCGGGACCACGTACAACAACCGCCCCGCCCTCGGCGGCCCGGCGCTCGGCGGCTTCGCGGGCATCCCGGACGGCAGCGCGGTGCACACGACCGCCCTCACCACCGCCACGGTCGCGGCGGCGCTCGGCGACGGCTACGGCCTGGCACTGACCAGCAGCGGTACGGACGCCCTGTGGCTGTGGTCCTCCGAAGCACAGGCCAACGAGGGCACACCGCAACTGACACTGACCTTCGGCGCACCCTGACCCGGAGGCAGACCGCGCACGCGGGGGTGCGGGCCGGTCCGGCCCGCACCCCCGCGTGCGTGAAGGGCCCGGCGGACGGTGCGGACGCCACGCGCGCATGGGCCCGGGCCGGCAGGGAACGTGCAGGGCGTGACCGACATCCCCCGCACCGCACCCCGTAGAGGCGGCGGCCCTCCCGCCCCTGCCGCCGCCCTTGTGGCGCGCACCAGCGCCGTGTTGCGGAGTACGGCCGTCCGCGTCTGGACGGACAACCTCGCCGACCACGCGGCCGCCCTCACCTACTACTCCCTCCTGGCGCTGCTGCCCGCGCTCGTCATCGCCGTCTCCCTCGTGGGGCTGCTGGGCGGCGCGACGAGGGACCGGCTGATCACCGACATCACCGCCTACGCCCCCGCGCAGTCGGCGCAGGTGCTCCAGGAGGCGCTCGAAGGCCTCACGGCGGAACACTCGTCGATGTGGGCCCTGCTCGCCAGCGGCGTGGCGAGCGCACTGTGGTCGGCGTGCAGTTACCTGGCGGTGTTCCGCCGCGCCCTGCACACGATGTACCGGGTGCCCGATACGCGACGGCCGCTGCGTGCGGCCCACATGCTGCTCCTCAACGCCGCCCTGCTGCTGACCCTGCTCGTGGTCGCCGCCGCGGGGCTGGTCATGTCCGGGCCACCGGCCCGATGGGCCGCGCGGGCCGCCGGGGGAGGCCCGGACACGATCGCGCTGCTGCGCTGGCCGGTGCTGCTGGTGGTCGTGACCCTCCTGGTGCTGGTCCTCTTCCGCACCGGCCCGGCCCAGACCCGGGGCGTCCGTCGGGGTCTGGCCGGCGGCGTCCTGGCGGCGCTGCTGTGGCTGGCCGCCTCGGCGCTCTTCACGCTCTACACGGAGCTCGACACGTACGGCCGCCTGTACGGTTCGCTGGCCGGCATCGTGGTCTTCGTCGTCTGGCTCTGGTTCGCCAACCTGGCCCTGCTCACCGGCGCCCAGTTCAACGCCGAACGGGCCCGGACGCTCTCGCACCCGGCTGCCTCCGACCAGCTCGCAACTGCTTCGAACAGCTCTAACTACTTCTGACGCCCAGCCCGTCGCGCCCGTTGGGCCTTCCCGGCGAGCGCGGCGGCGGCCAGGACGCCGGCCATCGTGGCCAACACGGTCCGGTTGGCCCGTGCCACCGCCGCGGCCCGGCCGGCCCCGGCCCGCACGGGGGCGAACCTGCCGTCCCCGGCGAAGCGTTGGGCACGGGCTGCCGTGCCGTGCACGCGCCGGGCCGTCCGGACCGCCCGGGCCAGGACGGGATCGGGCGTCCGGGCCTCCACGAGATGGCCGACCTGCACGGCGGTGTCCCGCAGCCGACCGGCGGCCCGCGCGGCCTGCCGGCGGAACTCGGTCGAGGTGGAAGCGTTCTTGCCCTGCGATGTCATCGTCATCGGGGTGCCCTCTCCGTCAGGTTCTCCGTGTTCGGGTGCTGCGCGGGTACCCGCGATCGGGTGACCGACGCGAGTGGAACGGCGGCCCTCGGGGTTTCGGACGCCCCATCGCGGCCACACGCGCAAGAGAGAGACGGACTTCGACGGAAGGAGCACCCCCATGACGACGATGGTCCTGCTGATCGCGCCCTTGGTGTTGGCCCTGCTGCTCGTCCAGCGCAAGGACGGCCACCACCGGGCCCGTCACCGGGCGAGCCGGTTCTGACCCCCGTCCGGCGACGCGCGTCTTCCGAGACGCGTCCGACCCATCCGATCCATCCGATACGTCCGGCCCGTCCGGTCCGGCGTCCCACGAGAGCGCGAGCGAGGTGAGCGCGGTGTCCGTACGTGCCAAGGGGTGGGCCACGTCCTTCCCCGTAGACCGAGGCGTGCGCGAGGCGCGCCGGTGGACCGCGGAACACCTGGACTCCCTGCAGTGGACGACGGACGCCCCCGACACCGCCCACTCCGTCCTGCTGACGGTGTCGGAGCTCGTCACCAACGCGCACATCCACGCCCGCAGCAGCGCCGGACTGGTGCTCACCTGGGACGGGCGGTGCCTGCACGTCAGCGTCGCCGACGGCGACCCGTGCCTGCCCGCCCCGCGCGACCCCTCACGCGAGGCGACCTCCGGGCGGGGACTCGCCATCATCGACGCCCTGGCCGACGAGTGGGACGCCCATTCCTTCCACGGCGGCAAGACGATCACCGCCTGTTTCCACCCCCGGCGCACACCCGCCCCGCACGCGGGGACCGAGGCGTGACGGCGGCCCGTTCGCGTGCGGTGGGGTGAGCTCCGCACACGCGGTCATCCGGATCCGGTCCGTTCGTCCGCGGACGCGGGCCGGCCGGATGTCCCGAGGGCCGGCTCGGGCGCGGCCGCGGAGATCTCGGGCTCCAGCCCCTCCCCGGGTCCGGTCCGGCGGCGCCCGATGTCGGCCCGCCAGGCTTCGAAGACGAGCGTCGTGGCCGTGACCACGACGAGCCCGAGGAGCCAGCCCCCGACGACGTCGCTCACCCAGTGCACGCCCAGCGCCACACGGGTGTAGCCGACGCCGAGCACGCTCGTTACGGCCAGCGCCCAGGGCAGGGGCCGCCAGGCGGGCGGCACCAGCGGGAGCAGGACCAGGAGCAGCACCGCGCAGGACACCATGGCCGTCATGGCGTGCCCGGAGGGGAAGGAGAACCCGGGTGCGTGGGCGACGGGGTCGGGCAGGTGCGGGCGCGCCCGTTCCACCGCGTTCTTCGTCAGGAACCCCAGGAGGGCGCCGGCCGTCGTGGTGACGGCGGCCCAGGCCGCCAGGCGCCACGCGCGGCGCTTCAGGAGCCACACCACCAAGGCGGCCACCAGGAGCCGCATGGTCACCGGGTCCCACACCACGTCCGTGAGGAAGCCCAACACCTCTACCCGCCCCGGGTCTTCGAGGGCGGCACGGTGGAGCCGTTCGGCGGTGTCGCGGTCGAGCCGGTAGAGCGGCGGCCACCGGGATTCGACGAGCACGAGGGCGAGGACGAACGGCACGGTCACGGCGGTCGTCGCCGCCACCGTCAGCAGGAGTCTCGTCCCGAAAGCCGCATCGGGCCCGGAGCGGCCGGCCAGGAAGGCGCGGACCGTGCGACGTCGGGAGCGGGGCGGGCGTTGTGCCATGGGTACGCGGCTTTCGGTCGGGGTCGTTCGGGCGGTGGGCGGCAGGAGGTGGGCGGGGGGCGGTGCGCGGTGGGCGTCAGACTCCGGGGTCCCGCGTGACGGGTTGCCGTACGCCGGCTCGTACGGCCTCCAGCTGGGCGGCGAAGGAGAGGCCCAGGAACAGGGCCACGGAGGTCAAATAGGACCACAGCAGCAGCGAGACGAGGGCGCTGAGGGGCCCGTACACGCTGGTGAAGGAGCTGCTGGCGCCGACGTACAGGCTCAGCGCCCAAGTGGCCGTGATCCACAGTCCCAGGTAGACGACGGCGCCGAAGGCCAGCCAGGTGTAACCCGGTTGGTCGCGGCGCGGTGAAAGGCGGAAGATCGCGCTGGTGGCCAGCACGGCCAGCAGGACCCCGACCGGCCACCGCAGGACGTCACAGGCGTGGATGGCGCTCGGCCCGAGGTGGTAGACCTCGGCGAAGGCGCGGGTGAGGTCGGCGCCGAGGACGGTGATGACGAAGCTGAGCCCCAGCGGAAGCCCCGCGAGGGCCGCCATGACGAGCCCGCGGGAGTACTTGCGCAGGAAGGGCCGGTCGCGTTCGTTGCCGTAGATGCGGTTGGCGCCGCGCTCGACCTGGCACAGGCTCGTGGTGACGTTGACCAGGGAGAAGAGCAGGCCCAGCCAGAGGGCTGCCTGGCCGCCGTCGCCGGCGTGGCGGCGGCTCTCGCGCAACGCCTCGTCGACCACCTCCCGGCTGGGGCCGCTGGTGATCCGTCCGATCGTCAGCTCGGCCACGCGGCCGATGCCCTCCGCGTGGAGGACGCTGGACAGGCCGATGGCGGCGATGGCCAGGGGCACGATGGACAGGACGGTCTGCAGGGCGAGCGCGCGGGAGTGGCTGAAGCCGTCCGCGTAGCGAAAGCGTACGAAGGAGTCGCGGACCAGGCTCCAGCCCCCGTAGCGGCGCAGGGCGGACCAGGCCTCGTCGGCGGACAGTTCCTCGCCGACCACGTCACGTCTCTGCGGTACTCGGCTCGCGGTTCCCATGGGATTCCTGACGGTGTGGGGCACCGGTGCGCGGCGCACCGGCACGGGTTCAGTGGCGGGGGGTACGGGAGGCGTGCACGGGGCTCCGCGGGAGGGAGACGCTCGCGGTGCTTCCCGGGACCCGGGGAAGGAAGATCCGCAGGGCGCCCGGTTCGACCTCGGCGAACAGTCGGGAGCCTTCCGTCATGGTGTCTCCGTCGACCTCGCGGGCCTGCGCGTCGGCGAAGCGGATCTCGATCCGGTGGGCGCTGAAGTACTCCAGGGCCCCTCCGGCCACGGTCCGGCCGCCGGCCGGCGAGGCGTGGGGCGCCGCGTGGAGCTCCGCGTCCGGCGTGCGCGTGCCCCTGCGGACGAGCCGGGAGGCGAGGTGACCGGCGGCGGCGAGCCAGCCGGCCGCGCCGCGGGGGTCGAACAGCACGAGCTCCAGGCGTCCGCTGTCCGGCCGGGCCCGCGGCAGGAGTTCGAGTCCGCCCTGGAGTGCGCCGACGTTGCCGATGACGACCATCCGCGCCCGACGGCGGCGGGCCCGGCCCCCGTCCACCCGTACGGACAGGCGCATGCCCGGGTCTCCCAGGTGCCGGGCGGCGGACAGGGCGTAGGCGGCCCACCCCAGGCGGGACTTGAGCGCGGGCGAGGCGTCGCGGACCGTGGCGGCGTCGAACCCGGCCCCCGTCATCACGGTGAACCGCGTCGACGGGAGGTCGTCGCCCCACACCCGCCCCACGTCGATCGGGAAGACGTCGCCGGCGAGGGCCGTTTCGAGGGCGGCGAGCGGCTCGAGCGGCAGGTGCAGGTTGCGGGCGAGGAGGTTGCCGGTCCCGCAGGGCACGAGGGCCAGCGGCGTGCCGGTGCCGGCCAGCACGTCGGCGCCGGCGCGGACCGTGCCGTCCCCGCCACAGATGACGACCAGGGCGACTCCGGGCTCGGCGCACTCCTCGGCGAGGTCCCCGCAGGGCCGTTCGACGGAGGTGGCGGTCCACCGCTGGTCGTCGTATCCCTGGCGGTGGAGGATCAGGCGCACCCGTTCGGCGAGGTCGTCGCCGCAGCCGTGCGGGTGGCGCACCACGACGGCCCGCAGACCGGAACGCTCCGCGGTGCTCTTCTCGGCAGGCCCGTGAGCGGGCTCGTGGCCGGCCTCGTGGCCGGCCTCGTGGCCGGCTTCGTGGGCGGCCTCCGCACCGTGAGTGCCCTCCGCGTCACGGGTGCGGTCGGACAGGAACGCCGACCCGATGACGAGCAGCGTGGCGATGCCGTTGAGCAGACCGCCCGCCACGTCGGAGGGGTGGTGCATGCCCCGGTACATACGGGACAGCCCGACCGCCGGCGGGACCAGAACCAGGACCGCCGCCGCGACGTACCGCCACGGGCCGCGAACGCGGGTCCACACCAGTGCGGCCAGCCCGCCGTACAGGGCCACGGCGGCGCCGACGTGGCCGGACGGGAAGCTCGACGTGGGCGGCGCGCCGTCCAGCTGGGGCACGTCGGGGCGCGGGCGTTCCACGCACATCGTCACGACGAGGAAGACGGCGGACTGTACGGCGACCGACGCGCCCAGAAAGACCGCGTCGGCGCTGCGCCGGGTGCGTGGCAGCACGAGGAGGGTGATGACGCAGATCAGTGCCACGCCGACGATGCCCTCCGTGGAGGCCATGACGGACAGCCACTGCGTCACGGAGTCCGCCCACGGGGTCCGGTGCCGGGCGAACGCGTCCGTGACCCGGTCCTCCGGCGACACCAGCCGGCGGCCCACGGGTACGGCGGTCACGAACAGGCCCAGTGCCACCATCACGGCGGCCTGGGCCGGTACGAGCCAAAGGAACCGTGGGCGTCTCGCGGCGGTGCCGCTTCGCGTCGTCATGCCAGCCGTGTTGCCCGAGACGGCCCGATGATGCCCGCCACCCAGCGCGTGCCTGAAATGTCCGTTTATCTCCCTATCTCCCATGGGGGTGACGGGGAGTGACTCCAGTCACTTCCAGTGACGTTTGGGACATGGCTTCAGAAGGCCTGGGCAAGGGCGCACGAGCAGCACCACCGCGGGTAGGCCGCGGTGTCGGAATCGGAGGTACAGCGCGTCGTGTCCGAGCAGACGACCATCCACATCGCCGGGGCCTGGCGTTCCGCGGTCTCAGGAGCCACCCGAGAGATCCTCGACCCGGCGGACGCCACGGTCCTCGCCGTCGTCGCCGAGGGGGGCGTCGCCGACACCGACGCGGCCGTCAGCGCCGCCCGCGCCGCCTTCGACGGCGGGGAGTGGCCCGGGACCTCCGTCCAGGAGCGGGCCGCACTGCTGCGCCGCACCGCCGACCTGCTCCACCGCGACCGCGAGATCCTCGGGCTGCTGGAGAGCCGTGACGCGGGCAAGACCCTGGAAGAGGGCCGTGTCGACGTGGACTGCGTCGCCGACGCCTTCCGCTACTTCGCCGACCTCGTCGTCGGCGAGGGCGCCGGCCGGGTGGTCGACGCCGGCACCCCCGACGTCCACAGCGTCGTCGTCCACGAGCCCGTCGGGGTCTGCGCCCTGATCACCCCGTGGAACTATCCGCTCCTCCAGGCCTCCTGGAAGATCGCCCCGGCCCTCGCCGCCGGCAACACCTTCGTGCTCAAGCCCAGCGAGATCACCCCGCTGTCCACGGTGGCCCTCATCGGCCTGCTGGCGGAGGCCGGACTGCCGGCCGGCGTCGCCAACCTCGTCACCGGACCCGGCGACCCCGTCGGCGCGCGCCTCGCCGCCCACCCCGACGTCGACCTCGTCTCCTTCACCGGCGGTCTCACCAGCGGTACGAAGGTGATGCGCGCCGCCGCCGACTCCGTCAAGAAGGTCGCCCTCGAACTCGGAGGCAAGAACCCCAACGTCGTCTTCGCCGACGCCTGCACCACCGAGGAGGGCTTCGACACCGCCGTCGACCAGGCCCTCAACGCCGCCTTCATGCACAGCGGCCAGGTCTGCTCCGCCGGCTCCCGGCTCATCGTCGAGGAGAGCGTCGCCGAGCGCTTCGTCGCCGAACTCGCCCGCCGCGCCGATCGGATCCGCCTCGGCCGCGGCACCGACCCGGACGTGGAGTGCGGACCGCTCGTGTCCGCCGCGCAGCGCGAACGCACCGAGGAGTACGTGGCCTCCGCCCTCGCCGAGGGAGCCGTGCTCCGCTCGGGCGGCCGACGGCCCGACGGGCCCGGCTACTTCTACCGGCCGACCGTGCTCGACGGCTGCCACCGCGGGATGCGCGTCGTACGGGAGGAGGTCTTCGGGCCGGTCCTGACCGTGGAGACCTTCCGTACCGAGGCCGAGGCCGTCGCGCTCGCCAACGACACCGAGTACGGCCTCGCCGGCGCGGTGTGGACCTCCGACCCGGGCCGCGGACGCCGCGTGGCGGGCCGGCTGCGCCACGGCACCGTCTGGATCAACGACTTCCACCCGTACCTCCCGCAGGCGGAGTGGGGCGGCTTCGGCAAGTCCGGCATCGGCCGCGAGCTCGGCCCGTCGGGCCTGGCGGAGTACCGGGAGACCAAGCACGTGTACCAGAACCTCGCCCCGCGCCCCGTGCGCTGGTTCGCGGGCTGAAGGAGGAGCACAGCCATGAACACCCCCACGCAACCCCCCACACAGGAGCAGCGGGAGCAGCAGGAGCAGCAGGAGTACGACTACGTCGTCGTCGGCGGCGGCACCGCCGGCTCGGTGATCGCCTCCCGCCTCACCGAGGACCCGGACGTCACCGTCGCCGTCATCGAGGGCGGCCCCAGCGACGTCGACCGGCCGGACGTGCTCACCCTGCGCCGATGGATGGGCCTGCTCGGCGGCGAACTCGACTACGACTACCCCACCACCGAGCAGCCCCGCGGCAACTCGCACATCCGCCACAGCCGCGCCCGCGTCCTCGGCGGCTGCTCCTCGCACAACACCCTGATCGCCTTCAAGCCGCTGCCGTCCGACTGGGACGAGTGGGAGCAGGCGGGGGCCGAGGGCTGGCACGCGGCCGCCATGGAGCCGTACTTCGACAAGCTCCTCAACAACATCGTCCCGGTGGCCGAGAAGGACCGCAACGCCATCGCGCGGGACTTCGTCGACTCCGCGCAGAGCGCCCTGGGCGTCCCGCGCGTCGAGGGCTTCAACCGCAAGCCCTTCCACGAGGGAGCCGGCTTCTTCGACCTCGCCTACCACCCCGAGGACAACAAGCGCTCCTCCGCGTCGGTGGCCTACCTCCACCCCGTCATGGACGAGCGTCCCAACCTCCGGATCCTCCTGGAGACCTGGGCCCACCGCCTGGAACTCGACGGTTCCCGAGCGCGCGGGGTCCACGTACGCTCCGCGGACGGTACGGAGTCCCTCGTCACCGCACGCCGCGAGGTCCTGGTCTGCGCCGGCGCCGTGGACACCCCGCGGCTGCTGCTGCACTCGGGCATCGGCCCGCGCGCGGACCTGGAAGCCCTCGGCATCCCGCCGGTGCACGACCTGCCCGGCGTGGGGGAGAACCTGCTCGACCACCCCGAGTCGGTGATCGTCTGGGAGACCGACGGCCCGATCCCGGAGAACTCCGCGATGGACAGCGACGCGGGCCTGTTCGTCCGGCGCGACCCCGAATCCGCGGGACCCGACCTGATGTTCCACTTCTACCAGGTCCCCTTCACCGACAACCCCGAGCGCATCGGCTACGAACGCCCCGCGCACGGCGTGTCGATGACCCCCAACATCCCCAAGCCCCGCAGCCGCGGCCGCCTCTACCTGACCAGCGCGGACCCCGAGGTCAAACCGGCCCTGGACTTCCGCTACTTCACGGACGAGGACGACTACGACGGCCGCACCCTGGTGGACGGCATCAAGCTCGCCCGGAAGATCGCCGCGACCGAGCCGCTCGCCGGCTGGCTCAAGCGCGAGGTGTGCCCCGGCCCGGAGATCACCGGCGACGAGGAGCTGAGCGCCTACGCCCGCTCCGTCGCGCACACCGTCTACCACCCGGCCGGCACCTGCCGGATGGGCGCCGTCGACGACCCCGGGGCCGTCGTCGGCCCGGACCTGAAGATCCGCGGCCTCGAAGGCATCCGCATCGCGGACGCCTCCGTCTTCCCGACGATGCCCGCGGTCAACCCGATGATCGGAGTGCTCATGGTCGGCGAAAAGGCTGCCGAACTGCTCGTCCGGGACGGTGGTACCCGATGACCACCCTCCCCACCGCGCCCGCCACCGACCCGGCCGCGTCCCCCGTCTTCTCCGTGGACGGCCTCTGGAAGGTCTTCGGCCCCGACAAGGCCGCCGCGAAGGTCCCGGGCTCCGCCGACGCCGACCTGTCCGCCGCCGAACTGCGCGAGCGCACCGGTTGCACCGCGGCCGTCCGCGACGTCAGCTTCGACGTCCGCAAGGGCGAGGTCTTCGTCGTGATGGGCCTGTCCGGCTCCGGCAAGTCCACCCTCGTGCGCTGCCTCACCCGGCTCATCGAGCCCACCGCCGGACGCCTGGCCATCGACGGCGAGGACGTCCTCGCCATGGACGCCACCCGGCTGCGCGCCCTGCGCCGCCACCGCGCCGCCATGGTCTTCCAGCACTTCGGCCTGCTCCCGCACCGCACCGTCCTCGACAACGTCGCGTACGGACTGGAGATCCAGGGCGTCGGCCGCGGCGACCGCCGGCACAAGGCCGCCGGGCTCGTCGCCAAGGTCGGCCTCGAAGGCCTGGAGGACCGCCGCCCCGGCCAGCTCTCGGGCGGCCAGCAGCAGCGCGTCGGCCTGGCCCGCGCCCTCGCCGCCGACCCCGAAGTCCTCCTGTTCGACGAGCCGTTCAGCGCTCTCGACCCCCTCATCCGGCGCGAGATGCAGGAGGAGGTCGCCCGGCTCCACCACGAAGTGGGCCGCACCATGGTCTTCATCACCCACGACCTCGCCGAGGCCCTGCGCCTGGGCGACCGGATCGCGCTGATGCGCGACGGCCGCATCGTCCAGCTCGGCACCCCCGAGGAGATCGTCGGCTCGCCCGCCGACGACTACGTACGGGACTTCGTCCGCGACGTCCCGCGGGAACAGGTGCTCACCGTCCGCACCGCGATGCGCCCCGCCACCGCCGGCGAGGCCGAACAGGGCCCCGCCCTGAACCCCGCCACCACCGTGTCCGAGGCCATCCACGCCGTCGCCGTCAGCGGCGGTCCGGCCCGCGTGGTCGACCACGGCCGCTGCCTCGGCGTCGTCGACGACGCGGGACTCCTCGCCGTCGTGGCCGGACTCCCCGCCACGACCGGACGGGGGGTGGCGGCATGACCGGCCCGGCCCGCCCCGCGACCCCCGTCGCCGATGCCCGGAGGTCGTGCGCGTGACCGCGACCCCGACCCACGCACCGGACCGCACACCGGCCCGCACCCGCGCCGCCGCGCCTTCGCAAGCCCCGCGGCCCTCCGAGCGGACCACCGGCGCGCCTCCCTCCCGCACCGAGTCCGCTCCCCAGGACCGTCCCCGCGCCCGCCCCCGCAGAGCCCTGCCCGGCCTCGCCGGGCGCCGCGGACTCCTCCCGCCCCTGGGCATCGCCGCCGCCCTGCTGATCCCGCTCGCCCTCGTCTTCCCGGGCGCCGGCAGCTGGCCCGCGGCCCTGGCCGTCGACCTGTCCGGCCCCCTCGGCCGCGCCGGCGACTGGATCATCGACCACCGCGACAACCACTGGCTGTTCCTCTACTTCTTCGGCCACGTCAGCAACGCCGTCGTCGTGTCCGTGCGCGCCGTGTACGTGGTCCTCCTCGCCGCCGGATGGACCGGGGTCACCGCCCTGGCCGCCCTGGTCGCCTGCCGCCTCGCCGGCGTCCGCCTCGCCCTGACCTGCGCCGCCGCCTTCGCCGCCTGCGGACTGCTGGGCATGTGGGTGCCGACCATGCAGACCCTCGCGCTGATGGTCGTCGCCGTCGCCGCCTCCGTCGTGCTCGGCGCCCTGCTGGGCCTCGCCGCGGGACTCTCCCCGCGCGCCGACCGCGTGCTGCGCCCCGTGCTCGACACCATGCAGATCCTGCCCGCCTTCGCCTACCTGCTGCCGATGGTGCTGGTCTTCGGCATCGGCGTGCCCGCCGCCGTCCTCGCCACCGTCGTCTACGCCGCCCCGCCCATGGCCCGCCTCACCGCCCTGGGCCTGCGCGAGGCCGACCCGGGCGTCCTGGAAGCCGCCGCCTCGCTCGGCGCCACCGGCCGCCAGCGGCTGCTGACCGCCCGCCTTCCCCTCGCGCGCCGACCGCTCCTGCTCGGCGTCAACCAGGCCATCATGACCGGCCTGTCCATGGCCGTCATCGCCTCCGTCATCGGCGCGGGCGGCCTCGGCGACCGCGTCTACCAGGCCCTCGCCTCCGTGGACGTCGGCGCGGCCCTCGCCGCCGGCATACCGATCGTGCTGCTCGCGGTGGTGCTGGACCGTACCGCCGACGCCGCCGGCCGCCGCTTCGGCGCCGACCCCGTACCCGCCCGCGAACAGCACCTGCTGCGCCGGGTCTTCTCCGGCTGGTACGGGCGCCTGCTGACCCTCCTCGCCGCCGTGGCCGCCGCGGTCGCCGGCCGCATGGCCGGCAGCTCCCTGTGGCCCGAGTCCTGGACCGTCTCCCTCGCCGACCCCGTGAACTCGGCCGTCGCCTGGATGACCGACCACCTCTACTCCGGCGTACCCGTCGTCGGCGGCACCGCGGACTGGGCCGCCCACTTCACCGGCTGGATCCTCGACCCGCTGCGCGCCGGCCTCCAGGCCGCCCCCTGGTGGCTCCTCCTGCTCGTGGCCTGCGCGCTCGCCCTGCTCGCGGGCACCTGGCGCACCGCGCTCACCGCCGTCCTCGCGCTGGCCGCCGTCGGCGTGCTCGGTGTGTGGGAAGCCTCATTGGACACGCTCTCCCAGGTCCTCGCCGCCCTCGCGGTCACGCTCGTCCTGGGCTTCGCGATCGCCGTGGGAGCCGCCCGCAGCGCCCGCGCCGAGCGGCTGCTGCGGCCCGTCCTCGACCTCTGCCAGACCCTGCCGCAGTTCGTCTACCTCATCCCCGTGGTCGCGCTGTTCGGCGTCGGCCGCGCACCGGCCGCCGCGGCCGCCGTGGTGTACGCGCTGCCGGCCGTCGTCCGGATCGTCGTCCAGGGCCTGCGCGAGGTCGACCCGACCGTCGTGGAATCGGCCCGCTCCCTCGGCGCGACCCGCTCCCAGCTGCTACGGCAGGTCCAACTGCCCCTCGCCCGACCCGCTCTGCTGCTCGCCGTCAACCAGGCGGTCGTCCTGGTCCTCGCCGTCGTCATCATCGGCGGTCTGGTCGGCGGCGGCGCGCTCGGCTACGACGTCGTCCTCGGCCTCGCCCAGGGCGACCTGGCCACCGGCCTGGTGGCCGGCGCCGCGATCGTCTGCCTCGGCCTGCTCCTCGACCGCGTCACCCAGCCCGCGAAGGAGGCCTGACATGCGCGACGCACATCCCCAGCGCCCCCGGCGCTCCCTGCGCCCGCTGCGCCCGCTGCGCTCCGTGAGTCGGCGGCGCGGCGCGGCCGTCCTCGCCGCCGTGACCGGACTCGCCGTCCTCACCGGCTGCGGGGCCGCCGACATGACCCGCCAGTTCTCCCCGTACGCCGCCGCACAGGGCACGAAGACCGTCACCCTCTCCGTCCAGTCGTGGGTCGGCGCCCAGGCGAACACCGCCGTCGCCTCCTACCTCCTCGAACACGAGCTGGGCTACCGCGTGGACACCGTCCAGGTCGACGAGGTCCCCGCCTGGGACGCCCTCAGCCAGGGCCGCGTCGACGCGATCCTGGAGGACTGGGGCCACCCCGAACAGGAGAAGCGCTACGTCGAGGGCAAGAAGACCATCACCCCCGGCGGGGATCTCGGGGTGACGGGCCACATCGGCTGGTTCGTCCCCACGTACTTCGCCGAGGCCCACCCGGACGTCACCGACTGGAAGAACCTCGACAAGTACGCCGACCAGCTGCGCACCCCCGAGAGCCGCGGCAAGGGCCAGGTGATGGACGGCTCCCCGTCCTACGTCACGAACGACAAGGCGCTGGTGAAGAACCTGGGCCTGGACTTCGAAGTGGTCTTCGCCGGCTCCGAGGCCGCCCAGATCACCCAGATCAAGCAGTTCGCGAAGGAGCACAAGCCGTTCCTGACGTACTGGTACGAGCCGCAGTGGCTCTTCGAACGCGTCCCGATGACCGAGGTGAAGCTCCCCGAGTACACCGAGAGCTGCGCGGACGATCCGCAGAAGGTGGCGTGCGCCTACCCGCAGACACCCCTCCAGAAGTACCTCAACACGCGCTTCGCGGAGTCGGGCGGCAAGGCGGCCGCCTTCCTGAAGAAGTTCCGCTGGACCAAGGAGCAGCAGAACGAGGTGTCGCTGATGATCGCCGAGGAGAAGCTGTCGCCGCAGCAGGCGGCGAAGAAGTGGGTGGAGCGGCACGAGGACGTGTGGAAGCCCTGGGTGGAGTGACCCCTTCCGCCGCCCCCGTCCCTCCTGAGAGGGGCGGGGGCTGCGTTCAGGCGTACCGGCTGAACAGGGACTCGATGTATCCCTCCAGCCTTCGGGTCAGGACCTCCGCCGTCAGATCGACGCGTCCCAGCTCACGCCAGGGGCCGGCGACCTTCTCCGCGTCCGGGGCGAAACCCAACGCGTCCAGCACGCCCCAGTAGAGACGGGCGGCGCCGTCCTGCGCCAGGGTTCCGCCCGCGGCGACGTAGCGATCGGCGAAGCGGATGCCCGCGGGAACCCCGTGCAGCAGGGCGAGGGCCGTCGAGCAATGGGCCACGTCCAGGTCGGCCGGCCCCCAGGACGTCTCCACCCAGTCGACGACACCGCTCACCCGAAGGTCACTGCCGGTACCCGTGAAGAGGACGTTGCCGGGGTGGAAGTCCCGGTGCAGGAAGCACCCCTGATGGGCCGGCGGCTCCTGGCGGATGACGTCGACAGCCCGCCGCCAGAGCTCAGCACGCCCGGTGACGGTGGCCGCGGGCACGGTCACTCGTTCGGGAGAGGCCCAGGCCTGGTAGGCGCGAGGCCGCTGTCGCGCGGTGACCGGCAGCCGGTGGATGCGTACCAACTGCCGCGCCAGCAGTTCCGCGCGGTCGTCGGCGCCCTGATCGTCCAGGCGCACGGTCCCCGGCAGCAGGGACATCAACAGGGAGGGGTGATCGCAGTGCTGCGCCGTCGCATCCACCCCGGCGAGCGTGGCCGCCGGCACGTCCGTACCGCCGAGCAGGCGCAGGACGTTCGCCTCGCGGGTCAACAGACCCTCCGCATGGCGACGGTAGAAGGGCTTCACGAAGGAACGCAGGACGAGCGAGCGCCGACCCTCCGGACCGCGGAGGTCCAGACGGCGCATCTCGGAGGTCCAGCCACCGCGCAGCCGCACGGCCCTCTCGATGCGCTCCGCCTCGGGCAGCCCCTTCTCCACCCAGGCGCGCGTCGCGCCCCAGCCCCGACCGTCCCGTTCCGCGCCGAAGTCCTCGGTCGCCCCCGCACCCGAACCCACGGGACCAGACTAGTCGTCACGAGCGGACGCGAACCTGATGACCGACGAGGACCACACGGACGTCGCCAAGGCCTGGGAACAGCGCCTGCTCACCCTGGAGTCGACGGGCCGCACGGGCTTCGGGCTCCACGTACGCGGCTGACCGGCGGGGCGCGTACCCGACGGGGCCGGTCAGCCGAGCGGCAGCCGGGACTCGGCGCGCACCTTGAGGGTGATCTCGGCGATCCTGGCGAGGTCGACGGCCCCGGGCTGCTGCCGTGCGATCTCCGGGGTGAAGACGGCTACCGAGGCGCCGGTGTTCTCGTCCGCCCAGGCGCACATCGGCAGAGTGCTCTTGACGCTTCCCTTCTTCATGGTCAGCACCTCGCACGACACGGTGATGTCGGAACCGGCGGGAGTGACGTCCCGGGCGGGGACCGCCACGGAGGCTCCTTCGGCGTCCTCCGCGCCGGCCAACATCTTCCTGCGGGCACCCTCGGGGTCCTTGAACCGGCCGTACATCCCGGCCATGACGAGGGCGCTCCCCGGACCCGGAACATCAGAGGAGTACTGGGCGACGACCGGCTTCGGATCGCGTATCCCCGCATCGCGGCTGCCCTTGAGCGCCTGCTCGCCCTCGGTGTCCGACAGGTCCTGGGCCAGGGCGTACGTGCCGTCCACCACGGTCTTGGGAACGGTGAGCCGGTACTTCGCCTCGGGGAACCCGCGGCCTCCGCTCGCCACGGCCGACACGACGGAGCCGAACACCACCAGCGAGCCCACGACGATCCCGACCACCATGCCCGTGCGGTTCCTGCGCGGCGGGCCCAACGGGGGCTGACCCCAGGCACCTTGACCGGGGTACGGCTGCTGGTGCGGGTGGGACGAGGGCTGCGGGGCGTGGTACTGCCCACCGTACGGCTGCGGAGGCTGCGGGGCCCCGTACGGGCCGGGGGGGTGCTGGGATGGTGGCATGGTCATGCCTGAACGCTACGTGAGTGTGCGCGCGGGAGCCGATCGACATCCTCCGGCCCCGGTGGGGCCGGTCCGTGGGGCCGACCGCATTCCCCTCGCCCCGCCGTCGCCTCGCGGGCACAATCACCCAGTGGACCTTTCCCCGCTGCTGGCCGCCGTCGCGCGCGGCGACGACCGTACGGTGTTCGACCTCCTCGACGATGTACCGGAGGACGAACTCGGCGGTGACGACGGCGTCGCCCTCCTGGCCGCCGCCGCGTACGCCGAGCGCGACGAGGTCGTCTGGCGGCTCGTCGAGGCGGGCGTCGACGTGACCCGTCCGTGGGCCGGTGGTGTCGACCCGGTGACGTGGGCGGCCGGCCGCGGCGCGTTCCCGGTCCTACAGGCCCTGTTGATCCGTAGCGGTGACCCGCGGGGCGCCGACAGCCCACACCGTCGTGCGCTGCGCGTGGCACAAGCCGCCATCGCATCCGAGGCCGTGGGGGAGGAGCAGGGGCCGCCGCCCGCCCACCGCGCGATCGTGAGCCACCTGGAGGCCGTACTCGGCGTCCACCGCTCGCCGGACGAGCTGATGGCGCGCGCTCTGGTGCACGCGCGCCCGGACCACGACGACTGGTGCGAGTCGCTCCTCCAACTGGGATACCGCGCCGACCAGGAGGTGTTCGGCTGGGCGCGCGACGTCGCAGGCGACCGGTCCTCGCTCGACCGCAGACGCTTCGGGCTCGGTGTGCTGAACTTCATCGGCTTCGGACTCGACTCGCCGTACGACCCGGACGTGCACCGGGAGGACGAGGGGCCACTGCCCTTCCGGCAGGACGCGGCCGCGTTCCTCCGGCCGTTGCTGGACACCGAGAAGGATCCCCACGCCCTGGGCAGCGTCATCGCCGCCTTCACCTCCTACTGCTCCCCGGAGGAGGCCCTGGCCGTCCTGGTCCACGCCGACCACGCCGACCCCGGCGTCCGCCGCTGCGTCGCCTCACCCCTCGCCCACCACAGCCTCCTCGTCACGGCCGACCACCCGGACGTCCTCGCTGCTCTCGTCCGCCTGGCCGAAGACCCCGTACCCGATATCCGGGAGACCGCGCTCTGCGGGCTGGCCATGTCCCACGTCGACACGGCGGAGCTGCGCGCTGTCATGGCGGCCCACTTGGCGGACCCGCACTTCGACGCGAGGCTCGAAGCCGCCGCCGGGCTGGCCCTTCGGGGCGACGAGCGCGGCCACCGGGTACTCGACGAGGTCCGCCGTGGCATCAAGAACCACCGCAGCCCGGGGGCGGGCCGCCTCGGCGACATCCACCACCTGACGCGCGCCCGCGAGGAAAATCGCTGTTCGATCACCGGGGGACGGTGATAGACATCCGGCGTGGAAAAGAATCTTGAGTTCCCCGACCTGCTGCGACTGATCGATGAACGGTCGGCCGCTTTCCGTGCCGCGGTCGCCGCCGCGCCCGATCTCGACATACAGGTGCCGACCTGTCCCGAGTGGACCCTGTTCGATCTGGTGAAGCACCTGGGTGGGGGAGACCGCTTCTGGGCCGCCATAGTCGCCGCGGGGCCTGCCGACGCCGCCCCGGCCGAGGCCACCGCTGCGCGCGCCGCTCTGGAAGTGCCGCGGGAGCTTGAGGCTCTGCTGGCGTGGCTGGCCGAGTCGACGCAGCTTCTGCTGGACGCCCTGCGGGAGGCGGGCCCGGATGCCGGCTGCTGGGCGTGGTGGACTGCGTTGCAGAACCCGCGGACCGCTGGCGGAGTCGCCCGGCACCGCGTCCAGGAGAGCGCGGTGCACACCTACGACGCCCTGCTCGCCGCGGGTGCCCCGCAGCCGCTGCCGACCGAGGTCGCCCTCGACGGTGTCGAGGAGTTCCTGTTCACCTGCGTCGCGTCGCCCTTCGCCTGGCCGCACAAGCCCACGGCCTTCGACTTCCACGCCACCGAGGGCCGCTCCTGGCGGCTCACGGTCGACGGTGACGGCGCACGCTCCACCCGCATCCCCGCGCCCACCGCCGCGACCAGTGAGGGCTCGGACGCAGCCGGCGCCTCCATCCACGGCACGGCCAGCGAGTTGGTCATCTACTTGTACGACCGCATTCCGGCCGAATCCCTGCGCGTGGACGGAGACGCAGGGCTGTTCGACCTGCTCCGCGCCTGGGAACCGGGGCACTAGGACGTAGCGGGGGCGGTCGGCCGCGCCGCAAGCCGTCGGCACGTGGCTCGCCGTCGGCGACGACGCGTACCCCGTCGCCTGCCGCCCCCGCGTACTCTTCTCCCGGCTCCGCGGCCCCCCTGCCCTGGCCGGCGTGGCCAGGCCGCCACCGCCGACGTCACGGCGAGGGTCGCGTCACGCGACGGCGGTCCCCTCCAGCTCGACCATCAGGCCGGGGAGCGCCAATCGCGTCACCCCGAGCATCGTGGAGGCCGGCGCCACCCCGGCGGCTCCCAACCGCCCCGCCAGCACGCCGTAGTGCCGGAAGAGCACATCGACGTCGGTCGTGTAGACGTTCAGCCGTACGAGGTTGGCGAGGGACATGTCGGACGCGGCGAGCACGGCCTCCAGATTGTCGATGCTCAGCGCCAACTGCCCGGCCATGTCGCCGTCGTGCCGGAGCTTGCCGTCGGCGCCCGTCGCGGTCTGCCCCGAGACGTACAGGGTCCGGGTGTGCCCCGAGACGAGCTCACCCTGGTTGAACCCCAGCGCCTGCGACCACGTCACCGGGTTGACCGCTGTTCGCTCCACTGCCACATCAGCTCCATTCGATTCGATGAGTTCCCTTGCCGGCACGTACGTCCACCAGCCGTCCGAACGACCGGCTTTGACGTCGCGTCGACGAGCCTCGCACCGCATCACGACACCTTCTGTCATGTATTCCTCTCACGTCCTCTAACGTTCTCGTATGCGTGCCGACAGGCTGGTCTCCCTGGTCCTGCTCCTTCGTCAACGCGGTCGGCTGACGGCGGACACACTGGCCCGCGAGCTGGACGTGTCCACCCGTACCGTGCTGCGCGACATCGAGGCGCTGTCCGCGGCCGGCGTCCCGGTCTACGCCGAACGCGGCAGGCACGGTGGTTTCGCGCTGTTGCCCGGTTTCCAGACCAAGCTCGCCGGACTGAACCACGACGAGGCGCTCGCCCTGCTGACCGCCGGAGCGGGCCGCGGCGAGCAGGGCTTCGGGCTCGGCCCGGCGCTCGCCTCGGCCATGCGGAAGGTCGTCGACGCGCTCCCCGAAGACCACCGGACCTCCGCGAACGACGCGGCCCGGCGCTTCCTCGTCGACCCGGAGACCGACCTGCTCTCGCGCCGCCGGCCGGTCACCGAGGAGGTGCCCGGCGCCACCATGGTCGAGGTCAGGCGCGCGGTGCTCGCCGGCCACAAGCTGCGCATCCACTACGCGGCCACGGGTCGGGCGCCGCAGTGGCGCACGGTGGACCCGATCGGCCTGGTCACCGTTCGGGACCGGGGCTACCTGCTGGCCACGAGATCCGGCGAGGACCGTACCTACCGGCTGTCGCGGGTGCTGGCAGCCGAGGAACTCCCCGAACCGGCACAGCGGCCCAACGGGGTGGATCTCGACCGGATCTGGCAGGAACGCTCCGCGCGGTTCCTCTCCGGCGGAGACCACCTCACCGTGCTGGTACGGATGAACCCGGCGCGGCGGGAGGAACTGCTGAACACCGCGCTGGCCGTCCGAGCGGAAGAACCCGACGCCGACGGCCGGCTGCGGCTGGAGGTCACCTTCCACGACTTCCGACACGCGGACTGGGCCCTGTGGCAGCTCGGCACGGACGCGGAAGCCCTGGCTCCCCAGTCGCTGCGCACCTCCCTGCGCAACCGAGCCGAGGCGATGGCCACCCGCTACGCACGCTCACCCCGGGAGGCAGACGCGCAGGCACCGCACGCCGACCCCGGCCGGTCCACGGAACCGTCGCGATAGGGTTGCGCGCATGGACGACGAGCGCGGAACAGGGCCAACGGGCTTCAGGTAGCCCGCCAGGAGGTACCTGGCGGTTGCCGCGAACGGAGTTCGTCCCGTGACACGCACCGCTCACCATCTTCCCCCCGCACCCACCCGGAGTGCACACGAGCGCACCTCAGGAGATCCCTGGCGTTCCGTGGTCCTCTACGACCTCAGGTACAGCGCACACACCTTCAGCGTTGCGGCGCGAGAGTCCAGGAAGCCGCAACCCCGTAGGGTGCGCCGCACGGTGGCCGTCTACGCGTTTCCCCGACACCAGCAGGACCGCTCCGTCGCCCGGTGGTCCGCGCAGGAGGAACGCCGGGCGCGACAGCGGCTGCGCGCCCAAGTGGGGACCCTCCTGCGGCTGGTGCGTTCCACCTCCGATGAACTCGCCCTCGATGCCGCGGACATGGTGGACATACCGCCGGCACGGCACCGGCGTAGCTCGCTCTGGCTCGCGTAGTCACCCGTAGCCCGGGCCGGCCGACGCCTCGCGCCTCGGCCGGCTCAGCGGGCCGAGCGGCCCCACCTTCCGCCGTGCACCGGGCCCGGTCAAGTTCCCGCCGGGCGTCACGGCCGGGCATCGGCCTTCCCCGGCGGGTCCCGCTTCCACTCCTGGACGAGGAGTCCGAGTACCACGTCGTCCAGGAACTCGCCCATCACCCAGGCCGAGGACCGCAGCACGCCCTCGCGGACGAAACCGTTGCGCTCGGCGGAGCGGAGCATCGCGGCGTTGTCCGAGAGCGTCTCGATCTGCAGCCGCTGCAGGCCCCGGACGATGAAGCCGTAGTGACACATCACCGCGACCACGTCGGTTCCGTAGCCCTTGCCGCGGGCGGACGGCCGCAGCCCGAGCCCGATGTGCGCGGACCGGTTGTGGAGGTCGATGCCCCACAACGTGGCGTTACCGACGAGCGTGCCGCCGTCCAGCTCCACCACGGAGAACGAGACGTGCCCCTGCTCGTTGTCGTCCACCACGAGCCGCGAGTCCTTGGAGCCGGGCGTGATCGGCCGCCACGGCCGCAGTTCGGACCGCGAGTAGGTGACCACGTCGTCGTGGAGTTCCGTCTGCAGGACCGGGATGTCGTCGTCGTGCCGGGCTCTGAGCCCGACCTTGCTGCCCCTGAGCATGCAAGCTTCCTATCCGACCAGGCGGGCGGGCAGCAAACGATTTCCTCGTCGTCGAAGCGCCGCCCTCGGCCACTGCCTCGGACGACCGGCGAGCCGCGGATCACGGGCGGGCGGTGGGGTGTGCCTCCATCTCCGACTTGAGCTTGCGCAGGGTGGCTCGGATGTTCTTGCGCTGGAACTCGGCGAAGGTGTGTCCGCTCGTCGCGATCCTGTCGAACGTGTTGGCCACCGCGTCGGGCCAGCCGCGCCGGTCGTCGGTCCACGTCTCCGTCACCTCGGTGCCCCCGGGTACGGCGGCGAAACGGTACTCCCAGGTGGCGATCGGGCCGCGCAGCCACGGGCGGCGCAGGCCGATGGCGTGGACCTTGAACCGGAAGAGCTCGTCCGGGTCGGCGGCCGTCACCGTGCAGCGGGTCGTCCAACGGAACGGGCCGCGCTTGTTGCGGCCGTCGAAGACCATCCCGACCCTCGTCGCGGTGCCGGGTCCCTCGGCCGGGGTCGCGCCCAGGTTCTCCGGGCTCCAGCGGCCCATGAGAGCGGGATCGGAAACGTGCTGGTAGACCGTTGACGGGTCGGCCGCGACGATGATGGTGTCGCAAACGCTGAACGTGCGGGGCATGTGGCTCCCTCCTCGGACACGACGGTAGCGGTCGCCGCCCGGCCCGCACCCGGGGCCCCCGCCGCGGCATCCCTCGCAGGTCCCGAGCCGACACCGGCGCAGCCCCACGCAAGGGCGCGAAGCCTTTCCAGGAGCAGGAGCAGGAGCAGGAGCAGGAGCAGGAGCAGGAGCTCTCGTCGTCCGGGCACTCCGGTGAGCCTGCGGTGAGCGTCCGGTGAGCGCCCTCCGCGACTGTCGGGTCATGGCCGGATCCGCCGCGGACCGGCCACCGAACAGGGAGCGACGATGAACGATCTGACCGGCAAGACGGCACTGGTCACCGGCGGCTCGCGGGGCATCGGCCGGGCGGTCGCGCTGCGGCTCGCGGCCGAGGGCGCGCTGGTCGCCGTCCACTACGCAGGCAACGACGAGGCGGCCAAGGAGACCGTGGCACGGATCGAGGAGGCGGGCGGACGGGCGTTCGCGATCCGGGCGAGGTTCGGCGAGGACGGCGCGGTGGACCGGCTGTTCGAGGAACTGGTCGCGGGGCTGGCGGGAGCCGGGCTGGACATCCTCGTCAACAACGCGGGCATCAGCTCGGGCAACCCGATCTCCCAGGTCACCCCCGAGGAGTTCGCCCGACTGCTGGAGATCAACGTCGTCACCCCGTTCTTCGTGATCCAGCGCGCGATGGCGCTGCTGAACGACGGCGGCCGCGTCGTCAACATGGGCTCCACGGCCAGCAGGTTCGCGGTCTCCACCCAGATCGGCTACACGATCACCAAGGCGGCGCTGGAGTCGATGGCGCCGTCGCTGGCCAACGAGCTCGGCCGTCGCGGCATCACGGTGAACACGGTCGCGCCCGGAGCGGTGCGCACCGACATGACGGCGGGCTACACCTCCATCCCCGAGGTGGTCGCCGGGCTGGAGTCCATCACGGCGCTGGGGCGGCTGGGCGAGCCGGAGGACGTCGCGGACGTCGTCGGGTTCCTGGCGGGCCCGCAGGGCCGCTGGGTGACCGGCCAGACCGTCGACGTGTCGGGCGGAACGTTCCTCGGCCCGATCGCCCCGTGACCGTGACCGTGACCGCGGCCCCGTGACCTCGCCCGGTGACCGCCCGCCGCGCCCCTGACCGCCGCCGCCGCGCCGCGCCGTGAATAATCAACCGCCATGAGGTTCGGCATACTTGGCGAGACCCGGGCATGGCACGGCGGCGGCGAGGTCCCGCTGGGCGGTCCGGCACGGCGGGCGCTGCTCGCCCTGCTGCTCGTGCGCCCCGGGAAGGTCGTCTCGGTTGACCGGCTGGCCGAGGAGATCGACCCCGCCGGGACGCGGTCGGCGCATTCGCTCCAGTCCCAGGTGTCCAGGCTCCGGGCCGCACTGGGGGACGGGGCCGCGTTCGAACGCGCCGGGACGGGCTACCGCATCCTCGTGGACCCGGAGGACGTGGACGCCTGCCGGTTCGAGCGGCTGGCCGGAGAGGGCCGTGCGGCGCTGGCCGACGGTGATGCCGGGCGGGCGGTCGTGCTGCTGCGCGAGGCCCTGGAGTTGTGGCGGGGACCGGCGTTGGCCGACGTGCCCGAGAGCGAGACGGCCCAGGCAGCCGCCGTACGGCTGGAGGAGCACCGGCTCGGGGCGCTCGAAGACCGCATCGAGGCCGGCCTCCGACTCGGCGAGCACCGGCCGGCCGTACCGGAGCTGCGCGAACTGGTCGCCCGCCACCCGCTCCGGGAACGCCTGGCGGGGCTCCTGATGCGGGCGCTGTCCGCAGAGGGCGGGCAGGCCGAGGCCCTGGTGATGTTCGAGGAGACCCGGCGGCACCTGGCCGACGAGCTGGGCGCCGACCCCTCGGCCGAGTTGACCGCCCTGCACCGGGAGCTGCTGAGCGCCGACCCGGAGCCGTCGCCCGCCGCGCCCCCCGCGCAGCTGACGAGCTTCGTGGGCCGCGCCGCCGAGGTCGCCGAGGTCGCCGAAATGCTGCGGGTGGCCCGGCTGGTCACCCTGATCGGGCCCGGGGGCGTCGGCAAGACCCGGCTGTCGGTCGAGGCCGCAGGTCTCGTGCGCACCGGCGGCGCCGCGGGCGGCGGGGGCGCGGCGGACCAGGTGTGCTTCGTGGAGCTGGCCCCGTTGCGCGACGGTGCCGGGCTGCCGCAGGCCCTGCTGGCCGCCCTCGGCCTGCGGCAGAACGGGCTCCAGATGGACGGCGGCGCGACCACGCCCGTCGACCGCCTGATCGCGGCGCTGTCCGACCAGGTGCTGCTGCTCGTCCTGGACAACTGCGAGCACCTCGTCGACGAGGTCGCCGGGCTGGCGGCGCGACTGCTGGCGACCTGCCCGCGGCTGCGCGTGCTGGCGACGAGCCGGGAGCCGCTCGGCATCATCGGCGAGCACCTCTTTCCCGTACGGCCGCTCGACGCCGACGCGGCCGTACGGCTGTTCACCGAGCGGGCCGCGGCCGTGCGGCGCGGCTTCGCCGCCGCCCCCGCGACCGTACGGCGGATCTGCGCGGCACTCGACGACCTGCCGTTGGCCATCGAGCTCGCGGCGGCGCGCTCGCGCACCCTGGACATCGACGACCTCGCGGAACGCCTGGACGACCTGCTCGGCGTCGCCCGCGGAAACCGTACGGCCGACGAGCGGCACCGCACCCTGCGCTCGGTGGTCGCGTGGAGCTGGGACCTGCTGTCCGAGGCCGAGCAACGGGCCGCACAGCGGTTCACGGTCTTCGTCGGCGGCGCGACGGCCGAGTCTGCGGCGCGGGTGTGCGGCATCGACGGCGAGACGCTGGAGTCGCTGGCCGACAAGTCGCTGCTCGACACCGCGGACGGCCGCTACCGGATGCTGGAGACGATCCGGGCGTACGGCGCCGAACGGCTCGACGCGGCGGGCGAACACCACTTCGTACGGCGGGCCCATGCCCAGCACCTCCTGGAGCTGGTGCGCACGGCCGATCCGCGTCTGCGGCGGTCCGAGCAACTGGACTGGCTGCCCGTCGTCGCCGCCGAGCACGGTGACCTGCTGGCGGCGCTGCGCTGGGCGGTCCGCGAGCCGGACGTGAAGACGGCCTTCGAGCTGCTCGCCGCCGCGTTCAACTACCTGTGGATCCGGGGCGCGTCCGCGTCCGTCGCGCCGACGGCGATCGAGCTGCTCACGGCCGTCGGCGAGGCGGTCCCCGACGGGCTCGGCGAGGAGTACGCGACGTGCGTGCTGCTCGCCGCGTCGGCGTCGGGCGACGCCGGGGAACAGCTGTGGCAGCTGCACCGCGCCGCGGCCGGCAAGGCGCTGGCGGCCGCGTGGCCCGGCGACCGGCGGGGCCGCTACCCGGTCACGCTGTTGCTGTGGATGATGCGGAACGCGGTCGGGTCCGATCCGCAGGGAGCGTACGAGCTCGTCTCCGCCCAGCGGGACTGCCCCGACCCGTGGGCACGGGCCGCCGCCCACTACGTGTCGGGCTTCGGGCACCTCGGCAAAGGGGACCGGGAGGCCGCCGAGGACGCCTTCGGCCAAGCCCTGGACGGATTCCGTTCCCTCGGTGAGCGCTGGGGCGTCGCCTTGGCCCTGGGCACGCTGGCCGACGCGGCCGGCGCGCGCGGCGACCGGACGCGCGCGATCGCGCTGACCGACGAGGCCCTCGTCCTCACCGGACGGCTCGGCGCCCTGGAGGACAGCGCCGACCTCCTGGTCAACCGGGGCGACCACCTCGCCGGGGACGATCCGGCAGCGGCCCGTACCGACTACGCCGAAGCGGCCGCGCTCGCCCGCCGCGCCGGCAGCTCCACCTACCTGGCGGCGGCCCAGCGCGGCCTCGGCGACCTCGCCCTGGACGAGGGCGACCTCGCCCTGGCGGAACGGCTGTACACCGACGCGCTGGAACGGATCGACCCGCACTGGATCAAGAGCCTCGGGCCGCGGGTACGCACGCTCACGGGCCTCGGCCGCGTCGCCGCGGCCCGGAGCCGGCACGCCGAGGCGCGCAAGCGCTACCGGCAGGCCGCCGAGGTCGCCGACACGGTGGGCGCGCCCGTACCGGAGGTGCTGCGCATGTTGGGGCTGTCGCAGGACGTCGTCGAGTCCGTCCTCAAGGCCGCGGCATCGGGCCGGTGAGGGCGGCGTGCACACCGGGGCGGGCACCGCCTTCCGGCCGCGGTGAGCGCGGGGTGAGCCCGCGGTGAGCGCCCCCCGGCAATCTCCGGGGCATGACGAACCTCAAGGTACTGATCTCCGGCGCCTCCGTCGCCGGCCCCGCGCTCGCCTACTGGCTCCACCGGCACGGCTTCCAGGCCACCATCGTGGAGCGGGCCCCCGCCCTGCGCGACGGCGGCTACGCCGTCGACTTCCGCGGCGAGGCCCACCTGACGGTCCTGCGCCGCATGGGCATCCTGGCCGACCTCGAAGGCGCCCGGACCGGCACGGGCTCGATGTCGTACGTCAACAGCGCGGGCAAGCCGCAGGCCAAGCTGCCGGCGGACCTGTTCGCCGGGGACATCGAGGTGCTCCGCGGAGACCTGGCCCGGATCCTCTACGACGCGACCAAGGAGCACACCGAGTACGTCTTCGGCGACTCCATCACCTCGCTCACCGAAGACGCCCACGGCGTGCACGTGAGCTTCGAGCGCGGCGCGCCGCGCCGGTTCGACCTGGTGATCGGAGCCGACGGGCTGCACTCCCACACGCGCCGCCTGACCTTCGGGCCCGAGGAGCAGTTCGTCAAACACCTCGGCGTGAACTGCGCGATCTTCACCACCGCCAACCACCTCGGCCTCGACCACACGGGGCACGCCTACCGCACCGCGGGCCGGCTCGTCGGCATGTACAGCGCCCGCCACAACACCCAGGCCAAGGCCGTCTTCTACTTCGCCTCCCCGCTACTGGACCTGGACCGTCGTGACGTGGCGCGGCAGCAGGCCGTCCTCACCGAGACCTTCGCGGGCAACGGCTGGGAGAGCGACCGGCTCCTGCACGACATGCGGTACGCCCCCGACTTCTACTTCGACTCGGTCGGCCAGGTCCACATGGACAGCTGGTCCCGCGGCCGCGTCGCCCTGATCGGCGACGCCGCCCACTGCCCGTCCTCGCTGTCGGGCATGGGGTCGGGGCTCGCCCTGGTCGGCGCCTACGTCCTGGCGGGCGAACTGGCCGCCGCGCACGGCGACCACCGCGTCGCGTTCGGCCGGTACGAGCAGGAGATGCGCGAGTACGCCACGGGCTGCCAGAAGATGGGCGACGGCGTCGCCAAGCTCATGGTCCCCGGAAACCGCCTCCTGGCCACGCTCCTCAACCGCTACTACAAGGTCATGCCCTACCTGCCGGGCAAGGACATGGCCGCCAAGATCGCCCGCAAGGCCGCGGAGAACATCACCCTCCGCGACTACCGCGACCTCGCCCGGCGATAGACGTACGGCACGCCGCGCCACGCAGAACGGGCCGACGGGTCGGCCATGAGCGTGCCCATTACCAGCTTCGCCGCCGTGGCCTGGAAGAGGGACTGGCGTCGGGTGGTGTCGCCCGAGCCGAGGGCCGAGAGCCAGACGAGACGCTCCACGCCGGCCGCGGCCATGGCCTCCAGGACGGGACCAGCGGTGCGGGTGGCGAGCGTGGACTTGTAGTCCTTGCCCGGACCCAGGGCGCAGATCAGGGCCTGGCTGCCCCGAGCAGCCCGTTCGACGTCCGCGGCCAAGGCGGCGTCGCCGATGACGACCGTGACGCGTGCGTCGTCGCGCTGCGGCAGCCGGGACGGGTCACGAACCAGTGCGGTGACCCGGTGCCCGGCCGCGAGGGCCTGCTGGAGTACCTGCCGGCCGATGGGGCCCGTCGCGCCGAGGACGGTGAGCTGCACGAAGCGGCCTCTTTCTGCGTGCGGCCGGCCCTTCGGGCGAGGCGCGGCGCCGGGGCGCCCGTACGCGGCGGACCGCGGCGGGCCGGCACACGATGGCACCGGCCGCGAGCGCGATGCGACAAGACGCCCGTGCCGGACCGGTCACGAGCCTAGCGGGGCGGGCCGGCGCGCGGCGGTCGCCGCGACCGCCCTGGCTGCCGTACGCTCCCGGCCGCTCGGCGCTCCCGCGCCGGTGGCCCCTGGGCCGGTGGGCCTGCCGCGGCCCCCTACTGCGGCTTCGGGCCCTTCATCAGCTTGCTGAGCTCTTCCAGGGGACCTTCCTGCATGCCTCGGACGTAGTCCCAGCCGTTGTGGTCGCCGCCTTGGATCTCGTGGATCGTCACCTTGATCGGGCCCTTCCCGAACTGCTGCTGGAATTTCTCCATCCGGTCGCGGCCGCCCTCCTTGGTGCCGTACTGGAAGAGGACGTTCACCTCGGGGCTCTTGGCGTTGATCAGCTTCGGGGCGAGCTTCTCGGGGTTGTTCGCGTCCATTTCCGCCTGGTGGCCCTTCCAGAGCGGGGAGTCAGGGACGATCTCGCCGCCGTTGGCGATGACGGCCCGGAAGCGGTCCGGCCGCTGCAGGAGCTGCTTGAGGCCGACGAAGGCGCCGGAGGAGTTGCCCATGAATGCCCAGCCGTCGCGGGACTTGTAGGTACGGAAGTTGGCGCGGGCGAGGTCGGGTACGTCCTCGCCGATCCAGGTGCCCATCTTGGCCTGGCCGGGGATGTCGGAGCCGTCGTAGTAGTACTTGCTGTCCGGGTTGAGGATCGGCATGACCAGGATGTACGGGAGGCTCTTGCCGGTTGCCGCGCCCTCCGCGATGGCCTTCTGGAGGCCCAGCTTCGGCATGGTCGCCCAGTAGTTGTCGGCGTTCCCGTTGCCTCCGGGCAGCGCGATCATGACGGGGAAGGCGCTCTTCGCGTACTCCGGGCGGTCGTACTCCTTGGGCGTCCACACCCAGACGCTGCCGTCGAAGCCGGACTTGGCGCCCTTCACCCGGGCCTTGGATATGCGGGTGCCGTCGTCCAGCTTGACCGTCTGCTTGAAGTCGGTGAACGGACCGGTGGGGAGGGATATGTCCGGGTCCGCGCTCGGGGTCGAGGCCGGCTTCCCGCCGCCGGTGTCGGCGACCTTGTCCCCGTTCTTGCCCGGTCCGGCAGGGGGCTTCGCGTAGCTGACGGACTCTCCGTTGCCGTCGAACCAGTCCGTCGTCCAGTAGATCAACCCGGCGCCGGCGCCGGCCAGCAGGGCCACGGCCACCGCGGAGCCGATCCACACCTTCTTGCGGGATCGCCTGGGTCGCTGCGGCTGCGGCTGCGAATGCGGCTGCGGGTATTCGTGCACGAACGTTGCTCCGAACGGGGCGGCTGCCCTCGGGTGGGCAGAACGGGTGGGTCCTTCTCTTTGGATGCGCTTCGCGACCCCCAGGTTGCAGAAATATGCAGCAAATGTCATTTAGGTTTCAAATGAGTGGGCCCGTAGCGCTGCCCGCGGCCGCTGCGGAAGGGACCGAAAGGGAGAAAGTGTCACGGCACGCTGGGCGTAAAAGTCGGTGAGTCGCGCCGTCGACGGGTAGAACGGACGCCGGGTGCCTTCCGGCGACGGACGGTGCCCGACCACAGACCAGCCGGGACCCCCGGCGCTATCGAAGGACAAGCAGCATGGCCAGCGGCACCGTGAAGTGGTTCAACGCCGAGAAGGGCTTCGGGTTCATCGCCCAGGACGGCGGCGGCCCGGACGTCTTCGCCCACTATTCCAACATCTCCGGCAACGGATACCGCGAGCTGACCGAAGGCGAGCCGGTCACCTTCGACGTGACCCAGGGCCAGAAGGGCCCCCAGGCCGAGAACATCATCCGCGCCTGACGAACCCGCGACCGAAGAGGAGGGGCCCGGCCGTGCCGGGCCCCTCCTCTCGTCCCGGCCCCCGCCGTCCTGGAGCACAAGACGGAGGTGAGGTCTCCGCGTCAGACTGAGGCTGCTTGGGGGACGGGGACTGCGGGCAGAGCGAGGCGGGCCCCCAGGCGGCAGCGCATCTCCTCGGCGGCCTGACGTACCTCTTCCGAGCGGGTCTCTTCCCGGAGGGCGCCAAGAAGCATCATGACCGCTCGCGCCTCGTCCCCGGTGAGCAGCTTCAGGCGGGTGTCGGTGACGGCGTCCAAGAGCACGCCGAGGAAGTCCTCTTCGTCGATGTCCATGCCGGAACAACGCGGTACCGCACCGCCGGTCACCCCGGAGCCCCCGGTCAGCCCCGGAGGTCGGCCTCCCAGTTGGTGCGCTGGATGCGTACGTCGATCTCACGGATCTCGCGGGTGGCGTCGTCGGCGGCCGAGGTGAGCACGGAGTGGTGCAGGCGCAGGGTCCCTTGGCGCTGTTCGTCGTGCGGTGCTGCCGCGTCGATCACCCTACGTCAGCTCGTGGGCAGGCCCTGGGCGCGAGCCGGAACCAGGGGTGTGGCGATGACCTCGGACCGGCTGCCCGGGCCCGGACGAGGCGACCGTTCGTATGACCGGGGGAGGCTCTTCCGGTGATGGACGGGGGGCTCGCGGGGCGGACGGGGGGTGGGAGGGGTACGTCGTCTTCGCGGTGACGACGCCGAGCACCCTGAGGAGACCAGCGATGTACGCAGCAGTCCGAAGGTACGAAGGCGTGACGACCCGGCCGAAGCCGGACGCCTCGTCGACGAGGGGTTCGTGCCGATCATGCGCCAGGTCCCCGGATTCGTGGCCTACTACTGGGTCGATGCCGGCGGTGGGGTGATGGTGTCGACCAGCGTGTTCCGGGACCGTGCGGGGGCCGAGGAATCCATCGAGAGGGCGGCGGAGTTCGTACGGGAGAACCTCGCCCCGCTCCTCCCCAACCCGCCGCAGGTCACGGCGGGCGAGGTCGTCGCCGCCGCGTAGCGGCGTGGCACGCGCCCCCCGGCTGCGCCGGGGGGGCGAAGGAGGTCCTGGCCCCTGGCGGCAGCTACGAGGCCGCGCACCGTGCGGGCGCGGCGGTTCGGGGTGCTATCCGCATGCGGGTCCCGTCCCACTGCACGGTTTCCGCGGGCAGGATCAGCAGACCGGCCTCGCTGTCGCTCCAGGCCGCACCGATGCGACGCACTTGCACGGCGGCGCCGCCGGCGCCGGCCATGTAGACCGTCGGGTCGACCTCCCAGCCGCGCGCGGCCAGCCACACCTCAAGTCGGTCCATGGCCGAAGCGGCCGCCCCGCGCGGCCACGTGTACGTGTTCTCGCCGTCCATGTTTGTTCCCCCCGTCGTGGTCGGCCCTTCGGCCACGAACGATGGTCTCAGGTGGCACTGACAACGGCCTTTCGATTTCACCGCCGTCCCCGTCCGCCGGGCCGCCTGCCGGCCCTCGGCAGGAGCGTGCCGCGGCCGGCTGCCGCGGCACGCTCCTGCGGGGCGGGCCGGCAAATCACTCTCCCCGATGGAGTGGCTGCCGGTCCGGGTCAGCGGCGGTGGTCGCCCTGGTGTCCGCGGTGGCCCCAGCTCGCGGTGTCGAGGACGCGTCCGCGCTCGTCGCGGAGGGTGGCGGTGTCGCGCTCGTCCCAGATCTGGTGGCGGCGGTCCTGGTAGACGTCGCGGTGGGTGTCGCGTCCGTTGCCGGTGTGGACCTTGACGCTGGAGCGGCCGTCCAGGCGGAGGTGGTCGAAGCGGTAGCGGTTGCCGTCCTGGTCGGTGAGCGTGAAGCCGCGCAGGTTGACGGCGCCCCGGCCGGTGTTCTTCACCTCGACCCATTCGCGGTTCAGCGCGCGGTTGCCGCGGGCGCGGTCGTGGTCGTCGTCGCGGTCGTGGTCGCGCCCGCGGCCGTCGTGCTGGACCTCGCCGATGACGATCGAGGAGTGCGGGCCGTGGTGGCCGCGCCGGTCGTCGTCGTGAGCGGCGGCGGGGACGGCGGCCGCGCCGACCAGGGCGCCGGCGGCCAGGACCGCGGCGAGGAGACGGCGGGTGGCGGGGGAAGCAGACATGCAGATGGCTCCTTGAACAGTCAGCCCGGCCCGGCGTCGTGCGAGCCGGGCGGGCTCCGTGCGGTTCTCGACGTCTGCCGAGGAGCCACACTCTGGCCCGAACCATCGCCAACCGCCACAACCCATGAGATGTGTTTCTCAATGCGGACATGTCCGTAACTCTCGCCTGTAAGGAGCAAGCGTCAAGGCCTGGTTGACGTGAGGGAGGCGGGGTCGGCTGCGGCTCACGCGTTGTCGGAGCAAGGAGGTTTCGGCCACATAAGCAGTTCATTCGCGCCAGGTCGTGCACGGTGCGCCGAACGGGTTCAGGCTCGTGTAACGGGCGCTCCCGCCGTATGAATCCCGTTCAAGCCCGTTCAAGCCCGTGCCATCCCGTCGAATCCCGTGCGCATCGGCCAAGGGGTGGGCGGCCCCCGGGCCGTCATCACCAGGTGGGACACTTGGCTGATGGACGTATCGAGGGCCTCTTGGGTCAACACGACGCACGACTGGTCAGGCCTCGTCGATGCCGCTCATCTGGCGGACATCCGGCGGAGTCCCGCGGAGTTCGCTCCGGACGGACCCTGGCACCTCGTCCTCGAGGTGCTCGCCTACGCCGCCGACGAAGCGTCGAGCAAGGGCGGGGGACGCTGCGTCGTCGTCCTCCATCCCGACGGTTCCCTGTCCGTCCGGGATGACGGACGGGGCACCGACACCCGCGTGGACGAGCACGGCCAGGTCGTGAAGAAGCCCGTCATGGCCACGAAGGACCTCCGGTTCTTCGATTTCCCGCAGGCCGAGACGTTGCCCGACGGCCATCCTCGGCGCGGCATGTCCGTGGTGGCGGCGCTCAGCGAGTGGCTCGCCCACACCAACCGCCGCCTCGACGGGGCCTGGACCCAGCGCTACGAACAGGGCGTGCCCGTCACCGGACTTGAGCCCGTCGACGCCGACGGCACGACCGGGACGCTGGTCCACTT
Organism: Streptomyces sp. NPDC005533; assembly: GCF_042871845.1. Lineage (NCBI taxonomy): Bacteria > Bacillati > Actinomycetota > Actinomycetes > Kitasatosporales > Streptomycetaceae > Streptomyces > Streptomyces sp. NPDC005533. Next base: position 168,366 of record NZ_JBIAJH010000002.1, read on the forward strand.
CCGGCCGGACACGTCATGGGGCCCGGTGACCCTGCCTCCGGCCGGCGACCTCGCGCGCCTGGCCGCGCTCTGGCCGCATCTGGAGGTGCAGGTCGACGACAGGCGCGTTGACGCTCCGGAGGCCACGGCCTAGAGCTGGTAGCCGCCGGAGACCTCGATGTCCTGGGCGGTGATCCAGCGGCTCTCGTCGCCGACCAGGGTCGCGATCAGCGAGCCGACGTCGTCGGGCTCGCCGACCCGGCCGAAGGCGGTCTTCGCGGCGAGGGCCGGTACGACCTCGGGGAAGCGGGTGAACGCGTCGTCGGCGAGCCGGGTGCGGGTGGCGCCGGGCGAGACGGCGTTGACGCGGATGCCGCGCGGACTGAACTCCTTGGCCATGTAGCGGGTCAGCACGGTCAGGCCGCCCCTCATCGCCGCGTACGCCGCGTAGCCGGCCTCCAGCCCGGAGGTCGCGGCCGCCGCGCTGCTGCTGACGTTGACGACGGATCCGCCGTCGGCCGTCAGCGGGAGGAGCCGCTGGGTCAGGAAGTACGGGCCCTTGAGCAGGACGCGCGTCAGACGGTCGAAGTCCTCCTCGGTGGTGTCCTCGATCAGCGATGTCTGCGCGATGCCGGCGTTGTTGACCAGGTGGTCGAAGGTGTCGCGGCTCCAGGTGGTGCGGAGCGCCTCGGCCACGCGATCGCGGAAGCCGTCGAAGCGGGCGCTGTCTCCGAGGCCCAGGTGCAGCGCGACGGCCGTGCCGCCCGCCTGCTCGATGGCGGCCTCGGCGTCCGCGGCGCCCTGCTGGTTGCGGCCGTAGGTGAGGATCACTCCGATCCCGCGTTCGGCGATCCGGAGGGCGGCGCTCTGCCCGATGCCGGAGCTGGCGCCCGTGACGACGGCGACCTGCATGAGGGTCCTCCTGGGAGTGCGTGGGGATGCGGTATCCCCATTGGACGCCTCTGACCTGCTGTTCCAGTAGCACGATCGTCCGGGAGACGTGCCTGATCCTCCCGAGCGCGGGAGGGGGAGCCCGGTCCTGTGCTGCACTGGAACCATGGATCTGGAGGAGCTGCGGAGCCTGCTCGCCCGGCACGCGCGCCCGGACGCGACCACGGCCGTCGACGGGGTGCTCGTATCGAAGGTCGACAGGTCGGAGGCGCCGGAGCCGGCGACCACCGGCACCGTGCTCGCGGTCATCGCGCAGGGCACCAAGCGGCTGGCGCTGGGGGACCGGGTCCTGGAGTACGGCGCCGGGCAGTACCTCGTGGCCTCCGTCGACCTGCCGGTCACCGGCCGGTTCCTGCGCGTCGGCCCGGACTGCCCGGCCCTGGGCTTCGGCCTGGTGCTGGAGCCGTCCGACATCGCCGAACTGCTGCTGCTCGCGGGTCCCGGTGACGTACCCCGGGCGGGCGACGGCGCCGTGCCGGCCCTCGCCGACAGCGGCCTGAGTCAGGGGGCGCGGGCGGTGGCGTGGATCCGCAGCCACTACGCCGAGCCGTTCCGGGTCGAGGACCTGGCACAGCTGTCCGGCATGAGCCAGTCCGCCTTCTACCGCAACTTCCAGGCCGTGACCGCGATGAGCCCGCTCCGGTTCCAGAAGCAGATCCGGCTCCAGGAAGCACGGTTGCTGCTGGCCGCCGGCCCGGGTGACGTCACGGGGGTCGCCCACCGTGTCGGGTACGACAGCCCGTCGCAGTTCAGCCGTGAGTACCGGCGGCAGTTCGGTGCGCCGCCCAGCAAGGACGCCGCCCGCGTACGGCTCATGGACGCCCGTCGGCCTTCTGTTACCGGGCCATGACACTCCAACACTTTTGAACACGCTCAACAGTCGCTAAATTCTTGAACATGATCAAAATTGGGTACGAGTCGTGGGTGAGCGATTTCCAGGCCGAGCGGGAGCGCCGGGCGGTTCAGGGCGATCCCGACTGGGGGAAGGGCGCGCGGCTGCCGGCCGAAATCGTCCGCAGCGTCCAGAAGTTCCAGGTCGGCGAGGACGGCGACGGCGCCGCACTCTCGGGCAAGGCCGATCTCGCAGGTGACGCGGTCTACTCCGAGGCGGTCCGGCTCTTCATCGCCGAGGAGCAGAACCACGCGCGGATGCTGAAGCTCCTGCTGGCAGCCGGGGGAGAGGGCACCCTCGACGGGCACTGGACCGACGCGGCCTTCGTCCGGGTGCGGCGGCTGCTCGGACTACGGGTGGAACTGCTGGTGTTGATGATCGCCGAGGTGGTGTCGCTGGGGTACTACCGGGCCCTGCGCGACGGCGCCGCCGACCCGCTGGCCTCCGAGGTCGCGGGTCGGATCCTGGCGGACGAGGAGCGGCACGTTCCGTTCCACTGCCTGCGCCTGCGGGAGGGCCTCGCCGGGCTGCCCCGACCTGCCCGCCGGGCGGTGACGATCGGATGGCGCGGACTGCTGGCCGGCGCCGCCGTCCTGGTCGCGGTCGATCACGGGCCGGCCTTGCGGACCCTGGGGGTGGGTCGCGGTGCCTTCGTCGCGCAGACCCTGCGCTCCTCCGCGTGGATGGCCCGCGCCATGTCGGGCGGCCCGGTTCCCGCACCGGCGGGGGTGGGCGCCGGAGTGTGACCTCCGCCGCCGGTTTGCCCGGCTCAATCTGGAGGCATCTCTAAATTGAGAAGAGTCTCTAATTTTTGCAGGAAGGCGGGGCGCCCGTGCCGACCGAGCGCGCACAGACACCCCGAGGAGGCCTGCGCGAGCAGCACAAGGCCCGCAGGCGGGCCCGGATCCTCGACGCGACGCGCGAACTGCTCCGGGAGGGACCGGAATCGGTGATCGGCACCGAGCGGATCGCCGAGCGGGCGGAGGTCGCCCCGGCCACCGTCTACAACCTGATCGGGCCGCGGGAGAAGATCTGGCAGGCCCTCGCCGACGCCTTCATGGACGAACTCGAGGTCCGGCTCGCGGCGCTGGGATCCGCTGACCCCCGGGACGTCGTCAGATCCACCGTCCAGCTGTTCGTCGGCGACCCGGTCGTGTCCCGTCGTATGGTGCGCGGCTGGGAGGAAAGCGGCCTCGTACTGGACCGCGGTCCGCTGGTCCGGCTCCGCCGGGCGATGGCGGACGCACGGACACGGGGCCTCCTGCGCGCCGACGTCGACACCGACGCGCTGGCCACCGCGGTGAGCACCTCGTGCGTGGGTGCGCTGCACCAGTGGGTCGCCACCCTGATCGACGACGACGAGTTCCTCGCGAACGCCCTGTTCGCCTTGGAGGTCGCGCTCGCCGCGGCGGCCGCGGAGCCCTACCGCGATCAACTGCTGGCGCCGCTGCGCACGCGGGGCGCGGTATGACGGCCGGCGCGGCGCCACGGCGCCGGGACTTCGTGGGACACGGCGGGATCCGGCTCGCGGCGGACGTGTGGGGCGCGCAGTCCGCTCCCCCTCTCGTCCTCCTGCACGGCGGCGGCCAGACGCGGCACGCCTGGGACCGGACCGGCCCCCGGCTGGCCGCGCTGGGATGGCGGGTCATCGCACCGGACCTGCGCGGGCACGGCACCAGCGGCTGGTCGGCCGACGGGGACTACGCCCTCGACCTGTTCGCCGAGGACGTCCGGGCGATCGTCGCCCGGCTCGACGGCCGGCCGGTGCTCGTCGGTGCCTCGCTCGGGGGCCTGGCTTCGCTGCTCGCCGCCGGAGAGGCGCCGCAGGCGGCGATCCGCGCCCTGGTGCTCGTCGACGTCGCCCATCGCCCCGATCCCCGCGGGTTTCGCCGGATCGTCGCGTTCATGCGCGGCCATCCGGACGGATTCGCCGACGTCGGCGAGGCGGCCGCCGCGGTGTCCGCCCATCTGCCGCACCGACCGAGGCGGGCCGACCCCGAGGGGCTACGGACGAACCTGCGGCGTCACGGCGGCCGCTGGGTGTGGCACTGGGACCCCCGGATGCCGGACAGCTTCGAGGGCCGGATGGACCCGCCGGGCATGGCCGAGCGCCTCCTCGACGCCGCGCGTCACGCCGACGTGCCGACCCTGCTCGTCCGCGGCGGGATCAGCGACGTGGTGCGCGCGGACGTGGCCGAGGAGTTCTGTGCCAGGGTTCCCCTCGCACGGCGCGTCGACGTCCTCGGCGCCGGGCACATGGTGGCCGGCGATCGGAACGACCACTTCCTCGACGCGATCGTCCCCTTCCTGGAAACCGTGGGACGGACGCTACTCGGGGACTGACAAGCCCAGTTCACGCAGGCGGGGCAGGCAGATCTCGAGGCACTGCTCCACCGACGCGGCATCAGTGCGCACGAGGACGTCGTCACGCAAGGGGGCGCCACTGGCCACCAACGTCCAGGGCCGCCGCCTTTCCGCCATCCGCTCGGCATCGGCCTTGAACAGCACGGTGACGCCCTGTTCGGCCAGTGCTTCCATGATCGCGACAATGTCCACTGGTGACTCCTCAAGTTGATCGAACACACCGCGGTGAACCTATCCGCCAGACGACGGACGCGCGGTCCCACCCGTCTCACCCGTGTTCCGACTGGGCGTAGAGCCTGCCGGCGAGGGCGCCGAGGGCCGTGCCGTAGCTGTGGGAGTCGGCGCTGCTGACGTTCACGGCGACGACGGTGCCCATGCCCACCGGATCGAGGTCCACGAGGTACGGGCCGCCGCTCGAACCGACGCCCATGACACAGGGGATCCGGAAGAGGTTCGGTGCGCGCCACGGCCGGGTGCCGGGGCCCTCGCAATGCAGCACCCGGCTCGTATAGGGGTATCCGAACTGGTGGGTCGGGTTCGCCGGTTCGGCGCCGAAGGCGATCCTCTGGGATCCGACCACCGCCGAGACGGTCCGTCCGTCCGCGGCGCGGTTCATCTCCAGCATCGCCACATCGTTGCCGTCGCTCTGCCAGTCCTCGGCCATGTGCACCCTGCGCACGGTGAACCCGCCGTAGGGGCTCTGCCCGTCCCGGTAGCCGGGAACGAAGTACAGGTTCTCGTCCCATGTCGCCGTCCGCGAGGACCCGTCGGCGAGGCTCGTGCGCACGCAGTGGGCGGCGGTCACGACGGTGGTCGTGCCGACGACCGTCGCGGTGCAGGCCGCGTCCCGCCCGCCCGTGCCGTAGATGCGGCCGACGGTCAGGGCGATGGCGCCCCCCGTGTCCCATTCCGGCTGCGGGAAGTGCGCGGACCGGTCGCTGTTCGCCATCCGGGCGACCCCCTGGCTCACCCAGTACTGCTCGACCTGCTGCTGCTCGGCCGCGCTGAGCGCCGCGTCATGGGCCAGGACCTTCTGCTCCGCCGCCCCGGCCTCGCCTGTCTTCGCCGTGCGCGAGTACGGTCCGCATCCGGCGACCGATACGAGCAGCACCCCTGCCGCCGCCCAGCCGCGAGCCCGTCTGAATGCCATGTGCTGCGCCCCCCAAGATCAGCTCAGGCTACTTCAGGGCGCGGGCGGCTCGGGAAGAGCGCGGGTCAGGGGTCTACCGGTTCCGGTCCCGGTCCCGTCTGCGGCGCTTACGGTTGCGGATGCAGGCCGGGGCCGTGGGGTGGGCCGGCCAGGGGAGTGGGGGAGAGGTCGGTGGGTTCCTCGCCGGCCTCCAGGAGGGTGTCGGCGGCACCGACGATGAGGGGGTCGGGGTGGCCCACCGCCGCCTCGTCCTTCCCGTCGTAGTCGATGCGCGACAAGAGGCTGCGCATCGCCTCCAGCCGGCCCCGCCGCTTGTCGTTGCTCTTGACCACCGTCCACGGGGCGTGCTCCGTGTCGGTCGAGCGGAGCATCGCGACCTTCGCGGCGGTGTACGCGTCCCACCGGTCCAAGGAGGCCAGGTCCGTGGGTGACAGCTTCCACTGCCGCACCGGATCGACCTGGCGTATCGCGAAGCGGGTGCGCTGCTCGGCGCGGGAGACCGAGAACCAGAACTTCACCAGCAGGATCCCGTCCTCCACGAGCATGGACTCGAAGGTCGGACACTGGCGCAGGAACAGTTCGTACTGCTCCTGGGAGCAGAAGCCCATGACCTTCTCGACGCCGGCGCGGTTGTACCAGGAACGGTCGAAGAAGACGATCTCACCGGCCGTCGGCAGATGGGCGACGTAGCGCTGGAAGTACCACTGGCCCTCCTCCCGCTCGGTCGGCTTGTCCAGAGCGACGATCCGTGCCCCACGGGGATTGAGCCGCTCGGTGAACCGCTGGATCGTGCCGCCCTTGCCCGCCGCGTCCCTGCCCTCGCAGATCACCACCAGCCGCGCCCGGGTGTCCTTCACCCAGTGCTGCAGCTTCAGGAGCTCGATCTGCAGGATCCGCTTGGTGCGCTCGTACTCCTTCCGTCGGATCTTGCGGTCGTACGGGTAGTTCTGCTGCCAGGTGCGCAGCGGCGCGCCCGCCGAGTCCAGCAGCACGGGCTGTTCCGGCCGGCGGTCGTCCACTCTCAGCCCCGTCAGCAGGTCCTCCTCGACCTCCGGCGGCTGGAACTCGTGGTCCTTCATGCGTGGCCCCTACCCATCCGATACGCCCCGATGTCCGTGTCCGCGAAACGTATTCACCGAGGTATTCATGGCTGCATACTCTGAGGTGTGGCAGACAGTGACGCGAAGATCCACCCGGCAGCCGAGGGCCGGACTGCGGCCGGCCCGGATCGGGCGGCCTGATCTTGCAGCTGCACATCGACATCCGCTGGCTCCTGGACCGGCAGGAGGAGCTCCTCGGCAACGAGCTGGGAGTGTCGGACTACTCCGGTCTGGTGGCCGCGGTCGCGCGGCACCGGGTGAACACCCCGGCGCTGGCGGCCGACGAGCCGGACGCGTACTGGCGGTCGGCGGCGCTGCTGGAACAGATCGTGCTGCTGCGCCCGCTGCCGGCCAGGAACGAGTACTTCGGCTACGGCGTGGCGGTGGCCTACATCCGGGCCAGCGGCCAGGACGTGGACACCGCCTTCGCACCCTGGCGCGACCTGATCACCGACATCCGTACCTTGCGCCTGAGCGTGTACGACGTCGCCGACCGCCTGCGCTCCATGCGTCGTCCGAGGTCCTGATCGAGTCCGTCGAGGCCCTCGAGGCAGTAGACGACCTGCGGATACGCGAGCGTGGTGGCCGTACGCGTCAACGGGAACCCGTGAGCGAGGCCGCGACCGACCTGGCGTGGTCCGCCGTACGCGCCGCGGCCGTTTCGACGGGGCGGCGGACGGCACGGACCGGGTGCCGGTGGTCGAGTGCGTGCCGGGAGCGGTAGGCCAGCGACGGCTTGCCGTGCGTGTCCGCGGCGGCGATGAGGAGCGCTCCCAGTGCGGACAGGTCGGTCAGGAACTGAGCGCGCTGCCGCGCGCGCTCCTCCGGGTCCTCCACCGTCCAGAAAGCGTGTGCGGCGAGGGTGGTCGGTACCAGCGTGGTCGCGAGCGTGAGCGCGGCCAGGCGCGGGGCGCGCCCCGTCGCGAACAGCAGGCCCGCCGCGGCCTGGATCGCGCCGGTGGCACGCACGAGGCGCAACGGATCCCCGGCAAGGGCGGGCACGCGCTTCCCGACCGCCCGGACGACGGGCCGGACGACGGGTTGGGCCACTTCCGCCACGGCCTCGGGGCGGCGCAGGGTGCGTAGCCCTCCGGTGACGAAGGGAGCGGCGAGCAAGGGACGGGCGAGCTTTCGTACGACAGCCATGTCCCGCTGATGCCCCGTCCCGGCGCGTTCACCCGGTCCGAGAGCCGAACGCGTCGGTCGCGGTCCGGACCGTGCCGCGTGATCGTTTGTCTGATCTCGGCCCCCTGAACGGGTGAGGGTCCTGGCAGACTTCCTGGTCATGAGCGGAAACGAGACGGGTCGGAGCGGCAGGAGCATCGGCGCCGGTGTGACTTTCGGGTTGCTGGCCGCGTGGGCGCTGCACGACGCGGAAGAAGTGGTCGCCGTGCCGGGCTGGACGCAGGCCCGGGCGCCTCGGTTACGGGCGCGGTTCCCGGGGGTGCCGGAGGGGATATGGCGGCAGTTGGAGTCCATCGACCGGCGTGAGTTCACGTTCGCGGTCGCCGGGATGGGCGTGGTGGTTGCCGCGGCGGCTGCCGACGGGCACCGTACCGGCGGGCGCTCCGCCTTCTACCAGGCCGCCCTGAACGGGTTCGGGCTGCACGGTCTGGTGCACCTGGCGCAGGCCGCCGTCGTACGCGGGTACACGCCGGGCTCCGTCACCTCGCCCCTGGTGGTGATCCCCTTCACGCTCTGGGCCCGCGGCCGGCTGCGGAACGCGGGGGTCCTGCGCCCTGCGCGCCCCCTTGACGCCGTGCAGGGCCTGGCGCTCGCCGCGGCAGCCACGGCCGGGACCCATGTGCTGACGCGACGGCTGCTGCGCGGGGCTCGCACGACGTCCCGCACGTGATCACAGGGGAGCCGGTTCGAACGGTTCGAACGGTTCGCACGGTTCGAGCACCGACGCCCTGCCGCGGGCCGAGGGACGCGCGAGCTGAAGGGATCTCAGAATTCCCCTTCGAGCCCCGTGACGGCCGGAGGCCCCAGGGGCGCGTCCTTCTCGGAAAACCCCAGCTCCTCAAGGGCGTCGGCCAGCAGGCGGACGGCTTGGGCCTCCGCCGTGGCCCGGTCCGCGGCCTCGATTTCGAGCCGGGCGGAAAAGGTTCCGCCCTCGTGGACGGTGAGCAGTTCCACGTCCTCGGCCTCGCTCAAGTCCGTGTGGTGCGAAGCCAGCCTCCTCGCCAGCTTGGAGCGGGCTGCGTCGTCGACGTCCCTCAGGAACGTGCCGGGCACGGTGATGACATAGGTGGACACTGCTGCCTCCTGTAGGTGGGCGAAGGGCTGCGTTGTGAATGCCCCAGTCTCGCGCTTCAAACCTCCCCAAGCCCGGCACATCGGCCTGCCGGGTGTCGCCGCGCGGCGCACGCCCCGGGACGGGCGCCCGCAATCAGTGGCGCCTGCACTGAATAGAGCTGCCGGTTCCGGCCAGGAGCGAGGCGTGAGGATCCGGACGAATTGGATGGAGGAACGACGATGAACTGGCGCCAAGAGGCCGCCTGTAGGTGGGAAGATCCCGATCTCTTCTTCCCGGTGGGCTCCAGCGGCCCGGCCCTCGTCCAGATCGAGGAGGCCAAGGCGGTGTGCCGCCGCTGCCCGGTCCAGGAGCCTTGCCTCCAGTGGGCCCTCGAAGGAGGTCAGGACTTCGGTGTGTGCGGCGGCATGAGCGAGGAGGAACGCCGCGCGGCCAAGCGGCGCGCCGCCCGGGCCGCCGCCCGCGGACGATCGGCCGGCTGACCCGTGGCCGGCAGCGGACGGCCGGCTCGCCCCGCGCGGGTTGCGCCGGTTTCGGCGCCGACGGGCCGGGAGCGGGCGCGACCCGGAACGCGACCCAGACCGCGCCCGAGACCGCGCCTCAGAACACGTGGCTGATCCGCTTGCCCCGGATCAGCGTTTCCAACTCGGTTTCCGACAGCGGGTGCAGGGTGTCCAGGAGGTGGCGCAGCCCGGCTTCGTCGAGGGACTGGCTGCTGACCTCGACCTCCTCGTTCCCGTGGCGGCGGGTGAGGGTGACCACGCGGGGTGAGTCGCGTACGGCGCGCATCTCGCCGTGCGCGTCGACCGTGCAGGCCACCGCCTCGTCGGCGGGTTCGGGGCATCGTGGCGTCGGCGTGAGCGCCGAGCGCACGACCAGGCCCGCGTGCCCCAGATCGGACCCCTCCACGACGGGACGGTAGTCAACGAGGAAGCCGGTGGGTTCGACCTGGGCGTGGGCCACCCGCATGCCCGGTGGCGCGTCGCCCAGGTACAGCAGCTGCGGATGTTCCCGGTACCGGGTGAGCTGCGCCTCGTGCCGGCGTTCCTGTACCCGCGCCGGGCCGGCGAAGCCCCCGTAGGCCACCGCAGTCGCGAGGGCGGCCGCCGCCCCGACCCGCACCCACCGGTTCGGCACGAAGAACGCCGCCGCCACGGCGTACGGCACCCCCGTCAGGGCCAGGCGGGTGCCGGCGCTCCCCAGGGGAACGTCCTGGTCGTAGGCGAGCAGGCCCGCCAGGACGCCGAGCGTTCCGAGGACGAAGACCAGTACGGCCCAGCCGAGCCGCTGACGCCCGGAGCCGCACAGCGGGACCACGGTCCGTGCCGGTATGCCCGCCGTGGCCAGCAAACCCACCGCCAGCGGCAACCCCAACGCGAGGACGCCGACCAGCCCACCGGCTCCACCATCCCAGGCCGCGAACAGCAGCCCGACGCCGAGCGCCGGCACCACGGCCGCCGTCACGGCCCAGACCAGTGAGAGATGCAGGGCCGTCAACGCCCCTCGGTCACTTTTCACAGCCCGGAGCCTGTCAGCCGGGGCCGCGGCGCGCATGAGTCCCCGTACTCAGAACCGCCCCACGGTCTGCGACAGTTCCCCCGCCACGCGGCGTGGAGCGTCCCGTCAGGTCCTGGCCCCACGGGCGATGCGGTACAGCACGTTCGGACGCAGCGGCCCTTCCGGCACCGTGGGGTCGTCGAAGTCGTCAGCCGGATTCCGCGTCATTCCGATGCGGCGCATCACCGCCTGTGAGCGGTGGTTCGTAGCCGTCGTCACGGCCAGGATCTCCGGAAGTCCCAGAGTGTCGAACCCGTGGGCGAGGACCGCCCGCGCGGCCTCGGAGGCGTAGCCGTGGCCCCACGCCGAGCGGGCGAGCCGCCAGCCGATCTCCACCCCGGTGAACGGCATGCCGTCATCCACCTGGTCCAAGCCCGCGAAGCCGATGAACTCACCCGTCGCCCGCACCTCGACCGCCGACCACCCGTAGCCCCGTTGGTCGAACTCGGCCTGGAACCGCGCCACGGAGGCATCGCTCCGCTCACGGGTCAGCAGGTCGCCCAGGTGCTCCCGTACCTCGGGATCGGCGTTCATCGCCGCCCAGGGTTCGAGATCGGAGTCACGCCATCGACGGACGGTGAGGCGAGCGGTACGCAGTTCGGTCATGCTGCCCAGCCAACGCGAAGCCCAGGCCCCGGGGCAATCCGTTTCTGGAGACGAGACGGCCACCGCCCCGCGGGCGCGCGGCGACCTCCCGTGGGGAGCCGGGAGGACGACGGCCCGGAGGAACCGGAGCCACACCATAGGCACGGGGCCGGACGGGCCGATAGGCATATGACACGAGAGATTCCGGATCCAGTCGGCGACGCCGCCGCGGGACCGGTTTGTCACTCGTCACCCACCCCCTACGTGCACGGCCGGCGCCCCCGAGCAGCCCGCGGTGAGGTGCGCAGGGGCGGTCTAGCGGCAGCGTCCGGAGAGCCAGGGGGTGAGCGAGGCGCCCAGGATGCGCTCCTTGTAGGTCTCGTCGCCGGGAAGGGGGACGTAGAGCCGGTAGCCCGGCGGGAAGAACCGGCCTTGTACGAAGGCGAGTCCGCTGTAGACCGACGTCAGGAACGGTGGGACGGAGTTTCGGGGGACGTCGTGGAACTCCACCCCGTCCACAGTGATCGTCGCGTCGTCGTCCGGGAAGATCCGGACGCTGACCGTGGGGCTGCCGCCCAGTTCCACGAACGCCTCGTGCGGCAGCGAGCCGTCGGGGTCGACGACGGAGAACAGCGGCGCGGAAGTCCTGCGGGACGTCTGGTCGGCGCCGATGTCGTCGGTGACGGCCATGGCCAGCCCGTACTCGGCCGCGATGGCCCGAATCGCGGCGACGGCCGATTCGGTCGTCGGCAGGTGGGGGGTACGTCATGATCCAGATGATGCCCTACGGGGCCTCGACCGCGGCCGCGGTCCGAGGAGTGCAGGCTGTCACCCGTTCGGGTGCGGCGGGCGTCCTTCCTCCCTTGGCGCGCGGGCGCCGTGGGCCAACGTTCCCGCCGGGGGGCCCGGGTGGGCGATCATGTGTGGGGTGGTGGGTTCGGCTCGGGTGCGGAAGGTACGGCAATGGAGGCTGCGCGGGAGGCGGAGTTCGTGACGGTCGCGGGTCTGGTCGCGGCGGTGGCGCAGGGGCAGAGCGGCGCGCTGTGGCGGCTGGAGGACGTCGACCGGCAGTTGGACGCGAACCTGGTGCGCCACCTGCCCGGGACCGGCGGCGCGCCGCACACCGAGGACGAGGTCGACGTGATGCTGGTCGTCCTCGGGGGCGGCGGCATCCTCACCCTCGACGGTGCCCAGTCCCAACTGTCCCCCGGATTCCTCGGCGTGCTGCCGCGCGGCACTTCCCGGGCGCTGCTGGCCGGATCCGAAGGACTGCTCGTCCTGACCGTGCACCGCAGGCGCCGCGGCATGCGCATCGGACGGACCGCTCCCGCCGCCGCCCCCCGACCGTGCGAGCTGCACCTGGTGTGCGGCCACTGCCACCGGCACGCGATCGAGGCGGACGCCCGCTACTGCAGCGCCTGCGGCACGGCCCTGCCGTCCGAGAACCCGACGGGGCAGGTCGGCGAAGGCGGCAGAGGGCAGGCGCGGGGGCGGTAAGTGCGGCCAGGGCCAGGGCCGAAGTCGGAAGGGCTGGCGGGGTCCTGGTGCGTAGCGTCGCGTCATCCGTCGGCTGGCCTGGCCCGGTTCCAGGGTCGCCCCGCCACTCGGGCCGGCTCGACACGAGGACGCTCCGGAGGCGGCGCCAACCGCCGTGCGTATCAGGCGCGTTCGCGCTCTGCGCCCCCAGTGCATGTCTGGAGCGAACCACCGTCAACCACACCCCGTGCGGCGCCTCCGCGGCGGCGGCCATCGGCCTGTGCCGGGACTGACGGCGGCACGACTTCATGGCGCGGAGCGGAGTCCGGAAGGCCGACCTGCCGGAACGGGGAAGGCCTGGGCGCGGGTGCATGCCGACATGCACGGCACGCGCATGCGCCGCAGGCGCCCGGTCGTCGACCACCTGGCCGGATTCCTCACCGCGCACGACCGCGTCACGCCCTGCGACCTGCAACTGCTCATGAGGGCACTGGAGTCCTCGGCCTGCGGGGAGCCGGGGCCGAAGCTCCTGGTGGCCCTACCCGACTCGGGCGCCGCCCCCGGCAGCCGGTCCGCGCCCCGCATGACCGGGGAACTCGCCTGCCCATGCGGCTCCAACTGCCGCTGCACGGAAGGTGAACAGACCCGCGCCGGCGCGCCCGTAGGTGCTCCGGCTCCGCCGGTGACGACTCGCCTCCGCATCAACATCCGGGGTGCCCAGCACGCTTGCTTCCAACGGGGCGTCAGGGGAGCGGCGCACTCTAAACATCACTCAACGTGTTTATCGCAGCCGGTATTGGAAACGCTGAGTAGCTACAGGAAGTAAGGGTCAACGCGAAAGGCGGGAATCATGTCCGTGAGCATCGGAATCATCCTCGTTGTGGTGACGGCGGTCATCGCTGCGATCGCGCTCGCCCCGGCGGTGGCACCCGCGGAACCCGACCAGGCCGTAGCCCGGTCCGGTGATGAGGACGCACGCAGGACCGGCCGGAGCCGACGCCCTCGCCGCCGGCTGCACCACATTCCGCCGCAGCAGACGGGCGACCGTCGGCGAAGCTTCGGCTGACCGGCGGTCGGCGCCCGGCCCTGTCCAGGGCGGGGCGGGGCAGTTCCGGACGGTGGGCCCGCGGTCATCGCGGGCCCACCAGGCCGGGGTTACCTCGTCGCGCCGAAGACCGGGGGCGCCAGAGGGCAGTGGATCAGGGTTCTGGGGGTTGTCATCAGAGGTGGCGGGGCAGGGCGGCGGTTGCGCGGCTCAGCCCGTTCCCAGTGCAGCAGGAGGACCGCCGCGAGTATCGGGGTGCAGGTCAGGAGTATGAAGGTCATGACCCCGCCTGCGCCGTCCGTGAGGCGGTCCGGGATGCCTGTCCTGTCATGGCGGCGGCCGCCCCCAGGAGGCGCCGTACGGCCGGGGAGCAGTGGGCGAGCCTGAGGCGACGCCCGTGGCGGGGCCACCAGTCGAGGACGGCCAGGAAGCCGGAGTCGGCGAAGGTGACCTCGGAGGTGTCCAGCACGAGGCCGCTGTAGCCGTCGTCGGCCGCCGAGGCCAGCAGCGCCCGCAGCGGGGCGGCACTGAAGTGGTCGATCTCCCCGCTGAGGCGGACGATCAAGGTGGCGCCGAGGGTGGTGCAGGAGCGGATCTCTATGACGCCGGGCGCGGTGTCAGCGCCCGAGTCGTGCACGGTGGGAGGGGCCAGGGGCGCGAGAGTGGCGGGCAGTATCGGGGCGGTGCTTGAGGTACTCACGTCCCCGTCAACGCGTCCCACCCGGGGTCGGGAAACGAGCCGTGCGGTCCATTCACCCCATGTGACCAGCATCGATCCCCCACAGGAGGCAAGCTTTCACCCGGATGAGGCGTCAGGCGCCGGCGGTTCCGCTCAGTCTTCGGGGAGGATACGGCCGTCCTCGTCGAGGGGGAGGTGGATGCGCGCGGGGTCCTGACTGTTGGTGTCGGAGGGGCGCGGGCCCTCAGGGCCGTCGGGCCCCCAGCGCAGCAGGCGGCGGGTGCGGGCGATCCGGTACACGGTGTCCTGGAACTCCAGGTGGTTGACGCGCCCGGCCCGCAGGGTGTCGGCGGCCTCGGCGTACGCGGCCAGCTCCGCGGGCCGAGGGGCGGGCGACGCCCCGTCCTTCGCCGTCCACGTACGGGCATCGGCCTGCGGGCCGGCGTCGCCGGGGATGTGGCCGTGCATGCGCGGCCACATCCACGTCAGGGCGAACTCCAGCGACCTGCGGGCTTCGTGCGCGCTCGCGTGCGGGCCGCTGACCGGCCTCCAGCCGCGGGCGGCGCCCTGTTCCACGACGGTGAACGTGGGCGGCAGCAGCAGTACGTCCGGGTGCGTGTCCAGGGCCCGCTGCGCGTCTGTGCGCACCTCTTCGGGGAACCGTTCGCCGGTGTAACACAGGCTTCGAAGCGCCAGTCGCTCCACGGCCTGGGTGGGCGTGACGGGTGCGTCCGGGTCCAGGAGCAGGTCGTCGTCGACCCCCGGCCCCTTGGCGGCGCGGTCCCAGTCGGGGGAGAGCGGATCGGGATCGGTGGGACGCGGCTGTTCGATGCCGTCCGGGCCCGCGCCCGCGTACTCCTCGGCGCGTACGACCCGGTACCGGGTCCCCGCCACCTCGAGTTCGTCGACGCGCTCGCTCTCCAGCCGGGCGACCGCCGCCAGCAGTGCACGCCGTTCCGCCCTGTCGCGCGCATCGTCCTTCGCGCGGAACCACAGCCGCGAGTTCAGCCCGTCACGCGCCTGCTGCGGGCAGCCGTCCGTGACCGCGACCACCACCCGCCACCGCGGATCGTCCCCGGCGCTCTGCTCCGCCACCCCGAACAACGGGCCGCGCACCACCACGCTGGCGGTACGCGCCACGGCGTCGACCGCGTCGGCCTCCACCGCGGCTTCCACCGGTTCCACGGGCACCCGTACCACCATCGGTCGGGACCCGCCCGGCCCCACATCGCCACGGTCCATGCGGCCATCCTGCCGATTGCGGTACGGCACCGTCCCTGATTCACCGATTCCCGTCCGGGCGGGCGCGGGATCGACTATGCGGGGGACCCCAGAGCGTACGTGAAGGAGTAGGCGACGGAGGTTTCGCCGTGGCGGTACGTGAATCCCCCCGAGCCCGTCAGGCCGGCGAGGTCCCCGGTGGCGGAGCCGGGCACGACCTCGAAGCGGCAGACGGTGCCGCCGGCGTCGAAGGTGCCGCGCTCCTCCAGGACGAAGCCGCCCTTGCGGCCGTCGACGCTGCCGGTCACCAGTTCCATGCCGCTGTAGCTGCCGACGTTCTCCCCGGTGTAGGCGATCGTGTAGGCGCAGGCGGTCTCGGCGGCCTCGATCCCGCCGGTGAACGCGTTGGTGACGCGGGCGTGGGCGAGCCGCGGGAGGGCTTCCGCGGATCCGACGGGGGTCTCCTCCCAGTTGGCGAAGGTGAAGCGGCCACCGGTCTCCAGGGGCGCGGGGGCGGGCGTGGGCGTGGGCATGGGCGTGGGCATGGGCGTGGGCATGGCTGTCCTATCGGTCGGGTCGGTGGGTCAAACGCGCTGGTCCGCACGGCGGTTGATCGTGCTGTGCCCCAGGCTGGCAGGGGTACCTGACACCTTCTGTCAGGTATGGCTGACAATGGGATCCATGCGCGCCGACCGGCTCCTCTCCCTCCTCCTGCTGCTGCAGAATCGCGGCCGGATGACCGCGCCCGAGCTCGCCGCCGAGCTGGAAGTGTCCTTGCGCACGGTCTACCGGGACGTCGAGGCACTCGGCGCCTCCGGCGTCCCCGTCCTCGCCGACCGGGGGCCGGCCGGCGGGTACCGGCTGGCCGAGGGCTACCGCACCCGCCTCACCGGCCTCACCGACGCCCAGGCGGGCTCCCTCTTCCTGGCCGGCGCCCCCGGACCCGCGCGGGAACTGGGCCTCGGCGCCGACCTGGCCGCCGCCCAGCTGAAGCTCCAGGCCGCACTGCCCGCCGCGCTCGCCGGACGGGCCCGGCGGATCCAGGACCGCTTCCACCTCGACGCGCCCGCCTGGTTCCGGGAGGCCGACCCCGTCCCGCACCTCGCGCAGATCGCCCAGGCCGTGTGGGACCAGCGCGTCCTGCGCGCCCACTACCGCCGCTGGCGCGGCGAGGTGCGGCGCGAACTGCACCCGCTCGGCCTGGTGCTCAAGGCGGGCATCTGGTACCTGGTGGCCGAGGCCGACGGCGGCTCCGTACGGACCTACCGGGTGGCCCGGTTCCTGGCCGTGGACACCGGGACGGAGGGGTTCGAACGGCCCGTCGGCTTCGAACTCGCCGCGTACTGGCAGGAGTCCACCCGTCGCCTGGACGCCGTACTCCACCAGCAGACTGCGGAGCTGCGCCTGTCCCCGCGCGGACAGCGGCTGCTGCCCATGCAGTTCGGGGCGGCGGCCGACCGGGCACTGGCCGAGGCCGGCCCGGTCGACGCGGACGGCTGGGTCCGGGTGCTCCTGCCCGTCGAGTCGGCGGAGATCGCCGTAGGCGACCTGCTCAGGCTGGGCGCCGAGGCCGAACTGCTCGGCCCGCCCGAACTGCGCCGCGCCCTCGCCGAAACGGTGGCCACACTGGCCGAACGCTACGCCTGACGTACCGGCATCCGTTCGATCCCGGAGGGGAATTCTGCCGGTGCGAAGCCGGCCGCGGTCGGCCTTGTCGAACGGCCACGGGCCCCGGCGGATCGAGGCTATGGTGGGCCACGCGTGGGGTTGGTGCGGCCTGGTTCCCGTCAACTACCCCTACTTCGTGCAGTGGGAAGGGTTGGCTGGTGACCGACTATCAATGCGGGTCGTGCTCCTACGGCAGCAACGATCTCGATGAGCTTCGACAGCACGCGCAGCGGACGGGGCACGTCGGTATCCGCGACAAGGACGGCCCGCTGGAAGAGGCCGGGCCAAGCGAACGCAAGGGCGGCAAAGGCAGGGTCTTGGCGGAGGTCGCCATCGGCGCTCTGGCGGCCACCGCTGTAGGGGTGCTCGCCTGGAAGAACCACAAGCTGACGGCTGAGAACGACGAACTGACGGCTGAGAACGTCGAAGTGAAGTCCATGGCCGGTGGACTGCTGGCTGAGCTGGCGGCGTTGGTGACGGAGAACGAGTTCCTGAAGTCGGCCAGTGGCGCGGGGACCACGCTCAACAGCTATCGCGGAAGCTGAGCAGGACGGCATCGCTCGGACGGACCGCCGGAGCAGGCGCGGGCCAGTGGGGCGTCTCGGTGTGACGTCGGCGTGATCAGGGGCTCCACGCCTCGTGATCACGGGACATCGGCTACGGTCCTTGGCTGTGAACCGTACCGAGCGTCTGTACGCCCTGGTGGAGGAGTTACGGGCGGTCTCGCCCCGGCCGCGCAGCGCCCGGTGGCTCGCCGAGCGCTTCGGCGTGAGCACGCGCACCATCGAGCGCGACCTCAGCGCCCTGCAGCAGGCCGGTGTGCCGGTCTATGCCGAACCGGGCCGCAGCGGCGGGTACGTGGTCGACAAGGACCACACCCTGCCGCCCCTGACCATCACCCCGGCCGAGGCGGCGGCCCTGGCCGTCGCCCTGCACGGGCTGTCCGGGACACCGTTCGCCGCGGACGCCCACTCGGCGCTGCACAAGGTGTTCGCCGTCATGTCACAACGCGAACGCCAGGCCGCGCGCGAGCTCGCCGCCCGGATACGGCTCCCCGTGAACCCCGCCCGCCCGTCCGCGCTCCCGCACACCATGCGCGAGGCGCTCTCCACCCACCGGCTGCTGCGCCTGCGCTACGCCGACGACGCGCACGGCGAGGTCACCGACCGCACCGTCGAACCCCTGGGCTTCCTCGGAGGCGACCCCTGGTACCTCGTCGGCTGGTGCCGGCTGCACTCCGCCGTGCGGGGCTTCCGCCTCGACCGCATCCGGGAGGCGCGGGCACTGGAGGAGACGGCGGAGCCCCGTCCCGTGGACCTGTCCGAACTGGACGGCCTCGGACGGGATTTCGTCACGCTCGACGAGCTCTACAGTTTCACTTGAGCTGCTGCCCGGAGGGCTAAACACCGACAGAGGGTTGTCGCCTGCGGCCCGGAGGCTGGGTGACCACGAACCGACCCTGGAAGGCACCCATGTCTGTGACGACGATCCCCACCACCGACTCCGCGCCGCTGACCCGGGAGGCCGGCACCCGGCTGGTGGAGGGCTGGACGGCGCTCTGGAACGGAGACCTCGCACTCGCCGAGCAGATCCTCGCCCCCGGCTTCCGGCTGCACTTCGCGGACGACTTCGACGGCACCGGGTCCGCCGCCACCTTCGGCCGTGACGAACTCACCGCGTTCATCTCGGCCAACAGCCTCGCCCTCACCGGCCTGACGTTCGCCGCCGACGCCGCACCGCTCGTCGACACCGAGCGCGGCGAGATGGCCTGCCGGTGGCTCGAGAGCCACACCGGCGGCAAAGACGTCGTCGTCAAGAGCGGCATCGACATGTTCGCGGTCACGGACGGCCGGATCTCCGCCGTGTGGTCCCTCACCGGCAACCGTCGCTTCGACGCCTGAAGAGGCCCTGGCCCCGGCCGTCGCCGGACTCCCAGCGGACCTCGCCGTCCCGGCGCCGCCCGGTCGGCCGCAGTCCGCAGCGCGCGGCGACCGCCGCCGAGGCGACGTGGTCCGGACGGATGTGCGCGACCAGCAGCTCGACGGGCAGTGACCTCAGCCAGGCTGCGACGGCCCGCGCGGCCTCCGAGGCGAAACCGTGGCCCTGCCAGGGGGTGCCCACGACCCAGGCGAGCTCGGCCAGGCCGCGCCCCGGGACGATCGTGGCCTGGACGGTGCCCACCAGCCGCCCCTGCCCGCGCAACCGCAACACCCAGTTGGCCCAGATGGTCGCGGGGTCGGGAGAGCCGGCGCGGAGCCGCTCGTAGCGGACGCGGAGCTCCTGCGGCGACAGCGGTGAGCCGCCGGTGAAGGCGTGCAGGGCGGGGTCGGCCAGGACGAGGCTCATCTGGTCGGCGTGCGCGGGGAGCAGCGGGAGCAGGTCCAGGCGGCGGGTGGCGAGCGCGACCGGCCGGACGGCGGGCCGGCGCACCTTGGCCGCCGCGCCCGGGCGCGGTACCCCGTCCACGGCCAGGCAGATGCCCAGCACCCGGTCGTATCCGGTCCAGCCGTTGACGCGGCCGTGGTTGTTGCTGATCTGCACGCGCCTTCGCGGGGCGTCCACCGCCGACACGAGGTGCAGGTACACCGTGCCCGAGACACGGGCCAGGACGATGTCGCCGACCTCGACCAGCTCCGGGTCGGCCGGGGCGACCCGGACCCGCTGCCGGCTGTGGACCAGCGGCTCCATGGATCCGCCGGTCGGCCGGAACTCCACGGTCTCGCCCCGGCCGACCCGGTCCGCCTGTGTGTCGAGCATGCCCATCGGGCGAGTCTCGCGGGGCGAGATGTTCCCGGCCACCGGATTTCACCGGGGCGGGGTCCGGTTCGGCTCTTTCCGGACGTGTCGCTCAAGCCCGCGCCGCTCCCGCAGGGGTGGCAGGGGGGAGCCGGAGCCGGAAGAGACGGACCAGGGTCTGTTTCGAAAGTACGGTGATCTGCAAACATGGGGCGATGGATCATGTGCGGCAGACAGTCAGTTCCGGCTCGCCACTCGAACCTCGCATAGGGTTTTCCCGGGCAGTCCGCAAAGGGGCGCACGTCGTGGTCGCTGGCACTGCTCCCATCGGGGACGACGGGGCGACCGTGGGGCGAGGCGACGTATATGCCCAGACCGTCAGGTGTCTGGACATCGCAGACGCCGCGCTGAAGGCAACGGGGGCGTCGACGGGGGACGTCGTGCGGACCCGCATCATGCTCACCGATGTGACTCGATGGAAAGAGGCCGCGCGAGCGCACGGGGAGCGGTTCGCCTCCGTCCGTCCCGCATGCACCTTCGTTGAGGTCTCACGTTTCATCGATCCCGACTGGCTCGTTGAAGTGGAGCTCGACGCCATTCTCGACTGACTTCCGAAAGCGCTCGTCACAGCGGTTGATGCCGCACTCGACCGCGTGGCGCTCGCGGTAGTCGACCGGGTCGAAAGGCGGAGGCCGGCCGCCGCGGGAGCCGAGCTTCTGACGGCTGCGGGCCTGGTCGGCCTTGTCCGGGATGGTGCAGCGGATCCCGCGTCGGCGCAGGTAGGCGCGGTTCCTTCGGGAGGTGGACGCGTGGTCGGCCCGCACCCGGTCGGGGCGGACGCGTGGTCGGCCCGGCCCGGGGCGGGGCGGGGCACGCGGACCTTCCCGCACGCTGGTGGGCGCGGCAGGCCGTGGAGTCGACGTGGAGTCGACGCTCAGGTCGCACGCCACTTTCGACACAGGGGCCTATTGGGCGGCCGTGTCGGGCTCCACCTCCAGGAAGCGGCGTCGGCGCGGGCCCCGGTACAGGAGGCAGACCCACCCCAGCGGTTGCAGTACGGCCGCGCAGGCGGTCAGGCGCTCCTGCTCCTCCTCGGCCGCGCCGCCGCCCGGGGGCCCGACCCAGGTCACGTGCACCCGGCCCGGCTCCGGCGCGGCGGCCACCCGGTACCCCGTCCGCGTGCGCCGGCCTTCCGCGTCCAGTGCCGACGGGGTGATCCCCGACGCCTCCAGTACGAGGGCCACCGCGCGCGACGCCTGCCGTACCTCCCACGGCGCGGGAACCGCCGCGCCCGCCGGGCCGTTGACCAGACGACGGATCTGCAGCAGCCCCTCGTAGGCCGTCCGCAGCTCGGCCTCCCGCCGGCCGGGTGGCGCGGCCGGGCCGTCACCGGTGGCGGGCTCGAAGCCCTGCCCGGGTACCGTCATCGGCTCACACCCTCCCGTTCGTCGAGCGCCCGGCGGGGCCCCTCGCGCACCCGTCTGAGTACGTTGTGCCCAACGGCCTGAGTATCCGCCCCGATTCCCCGCCGGGCCGCCGCTGGTCGAATGGGGTCATGACTTCCGACGCCCCGCGCAGCGCGACCGTCCGCCCGCGCATGCAGCACGTGACCACCGCAGGCTCGGCCCTGGCCGTGGCCCTGGTCCCGCTCGTCGTCGGCGTCCTGTTCGCCAAGGCGATGGCCGCCGACCCGATGACCCCGGTCAACGCCCTGATCGCGGGCGGCGGCCAGCGGGCCGCCCTGCCGCGGGGCGAGTGGAAGCGGCGCGGTCACAGCACCCTGCGCAGGTTCCGCACGGTGCGCCGTGACACCGCACGCCGGTGCGCCCACGTCTGCGGCCGCCGCCCCTGATCCCTCCGCGCGTCAGGACCCGGCGAGGGGCTCCTGCAGTTCGGTGACCCACTGCTCCGGGTCCTCCGGGCAGGACAGGGTCAGCTCCCGCGCGTACCCCGCCGAGCGGTGGCCGTGCGCGTCGATCCACCGCGCCAGGGCCTGCGCGGTCGGCAGTACGCCGTCCATCGCGCCCCGGTGGACCACGGTCGCGGCCCGCTCCACCCCGGGGAGCGTGACGATCCGCACCTCGCCCCCGAGTTCCTCGGCGCGGACCGAGGCCGCCACCGGAAGGCCGGCGTGGACGAGGATCGCCGTTCCGCAATCCGCGCCCGGCGCGTCCTCGTAGTAGGCGGTGCCGGGACCGGTCGGGACGACCCCGGCCTCCTCGACGCGGCGGCACAGCTCGTCGTAGAGCGGGCCGATGACCGGGCCGATGTCCTGCGGGGCGAAACTCCCGGCCGTGCCGGTCAGCTCGGCGAGCCGGACGGGCGGGAGGCTCTTCACGACGATGTCGTCGGCAGGCATGGTTCCCTCGCTTTCGATGGTCCGGAGCCTCGCCTCGACCTGGACCAGCCGGGCCGCCGCGGCGGCCATGGCGCTCTCCAGTTCCGCCTGCCGCAGCCGCAGCATGCCGCGCAACTCCTCCGCGCCCACGCGCTCGTCGAGGATCGTCCCGACCTGGTCGAGGCTGAACCCCAGTTCCTTGAGCGCGATGACACGGTTGAGGCGGGCGAGCTGCCCGGCCTCGTAGGAGCGGTAGCCGGTGAAAGGGTCGACACGCGCGGGGCGCAGCAGTCCGAGCGCGTCGTAGTGACGCAGCATGCGGACCGACACCCGGCCGTGTTTGGCGAAGTCTCCGATGGTGAACATGACGTGCTCCACTACAAGGTCTGACACAGGGAGAGGGTCAAGCCTCGCATCCGGCACGGCGCCGGCCTGCGGCGGTGTGGCCGCAGAGCACGGGGACGGTCAGCGGCCGTACTGCCGCAGGCACAGGTCGACGATGGACGGCGGTACGACCCCGTCCGCGGCCGCGCAGAGCTCGTCCATGTGGGGCGGCGGAGCCGGCCGCCGGCGCGGGTGAGGGTGCGCGGTCGCGGGCCCGGGCACCCGCGTCCGCCGGGGCGGCACCGCCTTGGCGCGGGCCCGTTCGCGGGACGGCCCGGGCTCCGGCCCGGAGCCCCGTTCCGCCGCTGGTTCCGCTGCCGGGTCCGGGTCCTGGTCCGGGTCGGTTTCGGGTGTCGCGGGCAGTTCCCCCAGGGGCAGCGCCAAGGGGGTGGGGAGCTCGGGCGCGTCGGCGGGCGGCACGGAACCGCGGACGGGAACCGGAGCCGAATCCTGCGGTGCGACGGAGACACAGCCGGCGCTCGCGAGGAGCGCGAGGAGGGAGAGGGGCACGGCCCGGCGTAACTGCATCCGACCACCTTGCCGTACGGTGCGGCCCGCCCGGTTCCGTCCTCACGCGTCCGGGTGACAAGGCCCCCGTGGTTGCGGCCGGGGCGTGTGGGAAATTGGAACGGCAGTGCGGGCGACGGGGGAGGCGCGACCCCCGGCGCCCCGCGCGCTCGTGTCCTGCCCGCCGAACGCCCGTACGGAGTGCCCGTCCATGACATCAGCCGCCGCGCCCGGCAGCCCCACACCGCCCCCGGAGCCCACGGCCCGCCGCACGACCCGCCCCGCGTCCCGCCCCGCGTCCCCACCCTCGGCCGTGCCCGCTGCCGCCGCCCTGCCCGAGGCAGGGGGCGGACCCGCGCCGTGGAAGGGCTGGGCGGCCGTGTGCGCCCTCGCCCTCGGGATCTTCTGCCTCATCACCTCCGAACTGCTCCCCGTCGGGCTGCTCACCCCCGTCGGAGCCGACCTGGGCGTCTCCGACGGCACCGCCGGGCTGATGGTCACCGTGCCCGGCCTGATCGCCGGATGCTGCGCCCCGCTGGTCACCGTCGGCGCCGGCCGGCTCGACCGGCGGCTCGTGCTGTGCGTGCTCATCGCCCTGATGGCCGCCGCCAACCTCGCCGCGGCCCTCGCCCCGAACTTCGCCGTCGTGCTGGCGGCCCGCCTGCTGGTCGGCGTCAGCGTCGGCGGATTCTGGGCCATCGCGGGCGGCCTCGCCGTACGCCTCGTCCCCGCGCACCAGGTGGGCCGGGCGACCGCGCTCGTCTTCGGCGGCGTTCCCACCGCCTCCGTACTCGGCGTACCCGCCGGTACCCTGCTCGGCGAACTCGGCGGCTGGCGCGCCGCCTTCGCGGCAGTCGGCGCCCTCGGCCTCGTCACGCTGACCGCCCTGCTCCTGCTGCTGCCCCCGCTTCTGCCGACCCGGCACATCACCTTCCCGGAACTGCCCGCCCTGCTCCGCGCAAACCGCGCGGTCCGTGCGGGGGTGATCGTCACGTTCCTGGTGGTGACCGGGCAGTTCGCCGCCTACACCTTCGTCCGGCCGATCCTCCAGGACGTCTCCGGCATCGACGCCGCCTACGTCAGCACGCTCCTGCTCGGCTACGGCGTCGCCGGTGTCGCCGGGAACTTCCTGGCCGGGACCCGCGACGCGTACCGGACCCTGCTCGGGGTCAGTTCCTCCCTCACCGTCATCCTCGCGCTGATCGCCGTCCTCCCCGGACCGGTCGCGGGCACCACGCTGCTGCTCGCCTGGGGACTGGCCTACGGAGGGGTGTCCGTGAGCGTGCAGGGTTGGATGACCAAGGCGTCCCCGGACGCGCCCGAAGCGGCCTCCTCGCTGATGGTGGCCATGTTCAACCTCGCCATAGCCGCGGGCGCCCTGTTCGGCGGCCTCGCCGTCGACGGCATCTCCGCACCCGCCGCCCCGCTCGGCGGAGCCACCCTGATGCTCGTGGCCGCATGCACCGTGTGGGTCACGGCGGTCCGCCGCACCGACAGACCGGACGACCAGCCGGATACCGGACATCCGGCTTGACCCGGACCCTGCCTGAGGGCGAGAGTGCGCCGATCAAGAGCCACCGCTTGAGCCGCACTTCGGAGATACGCCAGATGTCCCCATTCGTTCGCACATCGCTCGCCCCGGCCACGGTCGGCGGGTCTCCGGCACTCGGCACCCCCGGCGTCCCCGCCACCGGTGCCCCCCTGGCTCCCGCCGCCCGGCGGCGCAGAGCCTGACCGGCCGGGCGGGGGCCGGCACCGCACCGCCGCGCCGGCCCCCGTCCCCGCCGGGGAGCCACCATGTCCCAGGATCCAGATGAGAGCGGGCTCGTCCCCGACGACCACCTGCTCGTACGCCCGTACGTCGGCCCCTCGGGCCCGCCGCCCCGGTCGGCGGCGCCCGCCTGGCCGCAGACCGGACCCCTCGCCTTCCCCGGCCCGGTGCGCGGCCCGCGGCCCGGTGGCCCCGCCACGGCCCCCGCCCCCGCCGCGACCCCCGCAGGCGTGCGCGACCCCCGGGACGGCGCGAGCGGCAGCCGCAGCCGCAGCCGGCTTCCGTCGGCCGTCGCCACCCTGCTCGCACTCGCCGCGGTCGGCGCCCTGGTGCTCCTGCTGAGCGGGCCCGAGCCGGAACCGCCCCGGGCCGGGCGGCCGCCCGAGCTGTCCCTGCCGGTGCTCCCGGCACGTAGCCCGGACACCGGCGTCAGCGAAACCGGGCCGGCCGCGTCCGCACGGGCCGGGGCGTCCCCCGCCGCCGCGACGGCGAAGCCTTCCGGCAGCGCGAGCGCGAAGGCGAGCGAGGGGACCGGGCCGATGCCCTCGCCGAGCACGTCGGCGCCGCGACCGTCGAACGCCCCCGTGACCCTGCGGATGGGGGACAAGGGGCCCGAGGTGCGCGCCCTGCAGGAAATGCTCTACGGGCAGGGGTTCACGTACGTCACGGTCACCGGCGTCTTCGACAGCCAGACCAAGCGCGGCGTCAGCCAGCTCCAGCGCGACCGGTCCATCAAGGGCGACCCGCCGGGCGTCTATGGTCCCGCGACCCAGGCGGCCATGAGGTAGCGCCGCGCGCCCCCCCCGGCGGGTTGCGGAGGTCGCCAGCGTCCGGGCGGCTTCCGGCGCCCTCCGTGGCCGAGGCGGGTCCGGCGCCCTCCGCGCCCGAGGCGGGTCCGGTGGCCTCCGCGGCCGACACGGCTCCAGCGCCCTCCGCTGCCCCTGTGTCGCACGGGCGTCCGGAGACCCCTGCGTCCGACGGGCGTCCGGTGACCCCCGCGTCCGACGGGCGTCCGGTGACCCCCGCGTCCGACGGGCCTCAGCGGCCGCCCGAGACCCGCAGCACCGTTCCCGTCGTGTAGGAGGCGTCGGGGGACAGCAGCCAGGCGATCGCCCCGGCGACCTCCTCCGGCCGGCCGGGCCGCCCGAGGGGGATGCCGGCCGCGGCCCGCGCCGGCCGGTCGGGATCCCCCATCGCCGCATGCATGTCGGTCTCGATGATGCCGGGAGCCACGGCGTTGACCCGGATCCCGTCCGGGCCGAGCTCCTTGGCGAGGCCCACGGTCAGCGCGTCCGTGGCAGCCTTGGTCGCCGCGTAGTGCACGTAGTCGCCGGGGCTGCCCAGGGTCGCGGCCGCCGAGGAGACGTTCACGATCGCCCCGCCACCGGACTCCGCCATGTCCCGGGCGGCCCGACGGCAGCACAGCAGGTACCCGAGGAGGTTCACCTCGACCACCCGCCGCAGGTCTTCGGTGCGGGCGTCGGCGAGCCGGCCGAGCGGGCCGGTCACCCCGGCGTTGTTGACCAGTCCGGTCAGCATGCCGAGTTCGGCGCCGGCGATGTCGAAGAGCCGCTCCACGGCGCACTCCTCGGAGGTGTCGCCGCGCACGGTCACACAGCGCGCCCCGGTGGCCCGCACCCGCTCGGCGACGGCCTCGGCGGCCGCCTCGTCGCGGACGTAACCCAGCGCCAGGTCGTGCCCGTCGGCGGCCAGCCGCAGAGCGGTCGCCGCACCGATGCCCCTGCTGCCGCCGGTGACGACGGTGACCGGACGAGGAAGACGTGACACGGGAGCCTCCTGCGGAACGTGGAACAGAGCGCGCGGTGCGGCAGGCTAACACCGTGATAATCGCTGGACCAGCAAAAATGGCGCCCGGAGAGTGATCGTCACCGACGCGCCGCAGAACCGGCACGTCCCCCGCGTCCCTGACGACTGCAGGAGCCGTCCATGTCGACCTTGAGAGTCACCGCCGAAGAGCTGACCGTCCACGAGCACCCGAACGCCGACGCGTTGGAGCTGGCCCAGGTGGGCCTGTACCGCGCCGTGATCGCCAAGGGTGCCTACCGCACGGGCGAGTTCGCGCTCTACATACCCGAACAGGCCGTGCTGCCCGCAGAGCTGATCGAGGAGCTCGGCCTCACCGGACGGCTGGCCGGCGGCTCCGCCGACCGGGTCAAGGCGGTCCGGCTGCGCGGTGAACTCTCGCAGGGTCTCGTGTGCCGCCCGCGCGCGCTCGCCGACGTCGACCTCGTGCAGGCGGCCAAGGAGGGCACGGACTTCGCGGAGCTGCTCGGCATCACCAAGTGGTCCCCGCCCATCCCCACCACCATGAACGGCGACGTCGAAGCCGCCGCCGACCTGATGCCCTGGGTCGACATCGAGAACCTCCAGCGCTACCCGCACATCTTCGAGCCGGGCGAGCAGGTCATCCTCACGGAGAAACTGCACGGCACCGCCTGCCTGTTCACGTACGTGGTCCAGGGGGAGCGGTCGATCGTCTCGTCCAAGGGATTCGGCTCGAAGGGGCTGGCGCTCAAGGAGGACGAGCGCAACCTGTACTGGCGAGCCGTACGCGGCCACGGCGTGCCGGCCGTCGCCGCGTCCCTGGCCGCCCGCCTCGGTGCCACCCGGGTCGGTGTCTTCGCCGAGGTGTACGGCGCGGGCGTCCAGGACCTGGCCTACGGGACCGACGTGCGGACCGCCGACACGCCCCCCGGGTACGCCGTCTTCGACGTGTCCGCCGAGATCGACGGACAGGTGCGCTGGCTGGACCCGACCGCCGTCCTGACGGACGGGGAACTGCCGCTGGTACCACGGCTGTACGAGGGCCCGTACGACCTCGACACCGTGCTGGAGCTGGCGAGCGGCCGCGAAACCGTGTCCGGGCGGGCCGTGCACCTGCGCGAGGGCGTCGTGATCCGTCCCGCGACGGAGCGCTACAGCCCGGTCGTCGGCGGTCGCGCCATCGCCAAGGCGGTCAGCCCGGCCTACCTGACCCGTAAGGGCGGTACCGAGTACGAGTGAGCGGCCGGCGCTGGAGGGGGATCAGACGCGGAGCCGAGCGCCGGGAGGCGCACGCGGAGCTGGCGGATCGACGAGGGGGCGGGCGGGCGGCTCGACTTCCCGGCGGCCCTTCCCGTGCACGGGCAGGCGGCCCGGGACGCGCCGCGCCGCGTTCGCCCCGCATCGTGGGGCGGGCGCGGCACGCGTGGTGGGATGGACCGGGGGCGGGTCCACCAGCACACGGAGAGGTCGGGTACATGTCCCAGTCGGGCCGGAGCAGCCAGGAAACCATGCGGGCGATGGCGTACGAGACGTACGGCGGGACGGAGGTGCTCTCCGAGATCCGGCTGCCGATGCCCAAGTACGGCCCGGGCGAGGTGCTCGTCCGGGTGAAGTACGCCGGGGTCAACCCCGTCGACTGGAAGATCATGTCGGGCGGGCTCGACGCCCTGATGGACGTCGTCTACCCGGTGGTCCCCGGCTGGGACGTGGCCGGCACCGTCGAGCGCGTGGGCATCGACGTCCCCGAGTACGCCGAGGGCGACGAGGTCATCGCCTACGCCCGCAAGGACTACGTGCACGGCGGGACCTTCGCCGAGTTCGTCACCGTGCCCGTACGCGCCCTCGCGCACAAGCCCGCCTCGCTGAGCTGGGCCGAGGCCGGCGGGCTCCCGCTGGCCGGGCTCACCGCCTACCAGGTGCTCACCCGCCTCGGCACCGGCAAGGACGACACGGTCCTCATCCACGGCGCCGCGGGCGGCGTCGGCTCCCTCGGCGTGCAGATCGCCCGCGCGCTCGGCGCCCGCGTCATCGGCACCGCCTCCCCCCGCAACCACGACCGGGTGCGCGAACTCGGCGGCGAACCCGTCGAGTACGGAGACGGACTCGCCGAGCGCATCCGCGCCCTCGTGCCCGACGGGCCCACCGTCGTCGCGGACTTCGTCGGCGGCGTCGGCGCGGTCACCCGGGAAGTGCTCCACGACGACGGTCGGCACGCCTCCATCGCCGACCCCAGCGTCCTCGGATCGGGCGGCCAGTGGGTCTGGGTGCGTCCGGTCGGCAGCGACCTGGCCGAACTGGGCCGGCTGGCCGACGCCGGCCGGCTGAAGGTGCCGGTGGCCAAGACCTTCCCGCTGGCCGAACTCGCCGCCGCCTTCGAACTGAGCCAGGGCGGACACACCTCAGGAAAGATCGTCATCGAGGTCTGATCCCACCCCGCAGGGCGAGCTACTCCAGGTCCGGCACCTCGCCGCAGGCCGCCCACGTGACCTCGACCCCCGGCAGGCCGGCCCGCCACGGGCCGGCCAGCGCGGCCAGGGCCGCCGCGTCCGGCGGAGCGGAGCCGAGGCCGATCGCGTAACGGGCGAGGCCCGGGCCGGACGCGGAGGGGCGCGGCCAGGCGTGCGCGTCCGTGACACCGGTCTCCTCCAGCGCGCCGAGCAGCGCCCGCAGCCGCCCCCGCACGCGGCCCAGGGTCTCCTCGAACTCCCCGCCGGGCGCGCGTACGGTCACCACCGCCCAGGCGGCGTGCCGGCGGTGCAGCGGCGGCGGGGACAGCAGAGCCCCGGCGTTGGCAGGGTCGGCCTCCAGCAGTTCCCAGGCCCGGTACAACTCCTGGACCAGCAGATCGCGCAGGCCCGGCCCCACCTGGGCGGTGCAGCTGCGCACCGGCTCCGAGGGCGTGAGCACCGTGACCGGATCCGGATCCGGATCCGGATCCGGGGACGCGGCCGGGTCCGCCGCGGCCGGGTCCGCCGTCGCCGCGGACGACGGCAACAGCCCGACCGGCTCCCGCCAGTCCCAGGCGGCCCACCGGCCGAAGAACTCCCGCAGCAGGTCGTCCGGGGCAGGCGCCCCGGCCTCTTGGACTGTACGCGCCGCGAGGACCGCCCAGGCCAGCCCCGGCAGCCCGCCGAACGGCGCCGAGTCCAGCCCACGGGCCCGCGCCCACGCCTTCACCTCCCGCGCCAGCCGGGCGAAGGCCGCGTGCTCGGCTCCCACCCGCTCCCGTACGGCGTCGGCGTCGCTCACCGCGCTCAGCGCGACGGCCGCCGCCTCACCCAGCTCCGCCCGCCGTGCCACCGCGTGCGCGGGCTCCAGACCGTCGGCGGCCACCGTCACCAGGTCCACCGGCAGCGCACCGACGCGGAACCGCAGGCCCGGCACCCGCGCCCCCGTCACCACACGCAGCGGCCCGGCCTCCGGCAGGGCCGCCGCCAACCGGTCCCGTACCGCGGTGACGTCGTCCGGCCCGGGCAGCACCGCGACCAGGTCCAGGTCGGCCTCCGGCAGCGCGCAGCCCATCCGGCGCGAACCGGCCAGGTGCACCTGCGCCCCGCCCAGGGCGGCCCGGACGCGGGCGGTGACCTGCTCGGCCCGGCCGGACCCGCGACCGTGCGCCCCACCGGGCTCCGGCTCTGACCCCGACCCCGACTCCGTTTCCCAGCGCACCTCGCCCGTTCCCAGGGCCACCGTCGCGCGGACCCGCATCGGGCCGTCCCCGTGACGCGAGAGCACCGCCAGCTGCCCGACCCGCGAGGGCACGGCGCCGCGGAGCCGCGCCGTGAACTCCGCGACCGCCCGCTGCGGGTCCTGGCTGCGCCCGAGCGTCAGGTGCGGGGTGTACCCCTCGGCGCGCCCCCGGCAGCCCGGGAACCGCTCCGTCAGCGCGCGCCGGAGTTCCTGCCACGGCCCCTCTCCGGCCGCCGCCGGATCCAGCCAGAGGGTGGCGTCCTCACGGTGCCCGAAGCTGTGCACGCCCTCCAGCCGCACGTCGAAGGGCCCCGTCCCGGCGGCCGCTTCGGCCAGCAGCGGCAGGGCCTCGTCGAACGAGGACTCCGGCACGAAACCGAAGAGCAGGTTGACGTGCGCGGGCCAGCGGCCGGCCTGCGGGTCGTGCCGCGCGCGCACCTCCCGTACCGCCTCCGGGAGGTCCGGGGGCAGCCACGCCACCGCCGTCCGCGCGGTCGCCGGTACGTCGAGCCGCGTCGGCCCGCCGCCGGGCGCCCCGAACTCCACGGTCGCCTCGACACCGAAGTGGTCGGAGACGAACAGCCCCTCCGAGGCGGGCGTGTCGCCGCGCAGCGCCGCCCGCGTCACACGCGCCCCCGTGGAGCCGAGCAGGATCCGGTCCAGCCGGGCGGCCCGCCCGGACAACGAGCCCACCGCGGCCAGTGGGTTGGCCACCGGATCGAAGGTCGGGGTACCGTCCGCCGCCCCGTGTACGTCGCTCCAGGCGTCCCGCATGCCGAGCGCGGACGCGGGCCCCTCGGCGCCGTGGCGGCCGTCGTTGAAGTCGCCCAGCAGGGCCACGTCGGCCTCGATTGCGCCCAGGCCCTCCGCGAGCCGGGCCAGTTCGGCGTCCCGCCGCAGGTGCCCGTTCTCGGTGTGGTCGCTGGTCAGGTGTGTGGCCGCGACGACCAGGGGGCCGGCCGCGGTGTCCACGGTGACGGCGGTGACCGCCTTGTGTCTGCCGAGCACGTGCACGCCCGCCTCCCGTACCGGCAGCCGGCTCAGCACCAGCAGCCCGCACGCGGCGACGTCCGGGCCGCCGGGATCCGTGCCGAGGGTGTACCCGGCCCGCACCCACGGCGCCGCCAGCAGCATGCCGACCAGCTCGGGCTCGACCTCCTGGAGCGCGATGACGTCGGCGTCGGCGACCGCGAGATCGGCCAGCAGCAACGGCCTGCGCCGGGCAGTGGCGATGCGCGGGGCGTCGTACCGGTCCCAGAGCGTGTTCCAGGTCAGCAGCCGCACCGCGGCGGGGCCCGCCGCCGGGCCGGGCGGCGGCGGCTGCGCGGGCCGCCAGGCGCCTGCGCCGGCCGGGTCCCACGCGTACGGGGTGCGCGCGGTGAAGAACGGAGACCGCAGCAGGCGCGGCTCGCGGACCCGCCCCGCCGTGCTGACATCGATCCGGTCCACGCCGGTGGCCCGGTCCCAGACGAGTTCGCCGTCCGCCTCGACGAACAGCACCCGGTGCCAGGGGATGTCGCCGCCGGGCACGAAGGAGGGCAGCGGAACCCGCTTCGGCGCGGCCCCGCGCTGGAGCAGGCCGAGCACGAACCGCGCCGGATCGAACCGCGGGTCCCAGCGGACCTGGTGGTAGAGCTGCTCACTGGTACGCATCAGAACTCCCCGCAGATCGGATCCGGGCTGTCCGCGAGGCCGCCCGCCGTGTCCTCGACGTCCCCGCCCGCACCGATGTACCACGTACGGTGCGCCTGGCCGGCGTACGGGGGACTGAACCGGTGCAGCTGGGAGGTCAGCACCTGATCGGGCACCGGGTGCGTGCGCACGGCGTTGCGGCGCAGCAGCTCCGGCTCGTCGACCAGCACCACGGCGTGGGTGACCAGCGCGTCGCGACGCCGCGCGACCGAGCCGGCCAGGCCGCGCTGCTGGTCGGTGAGCGAGGTCGCGTCCCACACCACGGTTCCTCCCCGGGCGAGGGCGGTGTCGAGGCGGTCAAGGCCCTGGCTCAGCACGTCCGCGTTGGCCCGCTGGTCCGCGCGGGAACCCCGGGCGGTGCGCAGGTCGTCAAGACTGATGTACGCGTCCACGCCGGGCAGGCCGCGGCCGAAGGTGCTCTTCCCGCTGCCCGAGGGACCGCTGAGCTGCACCAGTCGGGGAAACGTTCCGTCACGCCACTGCCAGGTCGCCGCCACCGCCTCCTCGACGGCGACGCAGCCGACTCCGTGACCCCGGCCGAGGGGAACGGCCGCGATCCTTCCCTGCCCGAACGCACGCCGGGCCTCCGCCCAGCAACGGTCCGCCGCCTCCGCGTCCAGTCCGGCGAGGGACTCCCGCAGCGCGAGGCGCAAGGCGTCCAGCGGGTCCTCGCCGCCGAGCAGCCCCGCCTCCTGCGCCCACAGAGCGGACCACTCCACGGACTCCC
Organism: Streptomyces sp. NPDC005533; assembly: GCF_042871845.1. Taxonomy (NCBI): domain Bacteria; kingdom Bacillati; phylum Actinomycetota; class Actinomycetes; order Kitasatosporales; family Streptomycetaceae; genus Streptomyces; species Streptomyces sp. NPDC005533. The sequence goes on from NZ_JBIAJH010000002.1 coordinate 200,920, forward strand.
GCGCCTCCGGCCCGTCGGCCAGCGCCCCGGCGAGCGCGTGCAACACCCCGAGATCGGCCGCCGTGGCCATCCGGGCCAGCCCGGCCCGCCGGTCGGCGTCGGGGAACGGCCGCTGCACGTACGGGTACAGGCCCACCAGGTCGGCGACCCGGCGCGCGAGGCCCATCCCGGCCGGGCCGGCCGCGAGCCGCGCCGCGATCCGGCCGCGCGGCTCGCGCCGCAGCAGGGCGGCCAGCACACCGGCCAGCCGGTCCTCGCCGCGGCGCCCCGCCCCGTCGATCCGGGCGGTGACCTCGGCCACCTCATCGGCCACCACGTCCCACCCGCCGGCGCCGGCAGCCCCGCCCGCGCCGCCCAGCCCGACGGCGGCGGCCAGCCCGGCCACGTCCGGCGCGGCTCCCGAGCGCACCGCCCACAACGGGGCTGCCGGACCGAGCCCGTTCGGCACGACCTCGGCGAACATCCAGTGCGTACCGGTCTGCACGTGCCCGCCCCGCACCCACTTGGCCACGCACCGCCCGAAGTCCTCGCGCGCGAAACCGGCCGCCGTCCGCACGACGTAGCCCTCCTCCCGCGCGGTGTCGAGCTTCAGCTTGCGCAGCGTGCGCGCGTCGAAGGCGCCCCGCCAGAGCACGCGCGGCGTGGGCACCCCGAGGCCCCGCAGGAAACGTACGGTCCGGTCCCAGTCCAGGCAGTGGTCCCCGTCCCACACCGAGAACCCGTAGAACCAGCTGTCCAGGTCCTCGTACGGGATCGAGTGCCGGGCGTACAGGTTCTCCCCGCACACCCGCCAACCGGCCGGGATCCCCGCGCCGATCCTGCCCTGGAGCCCCTTGACCCAGGCCCGCGAGGGATGGTGCGCCGAGTCGAGCGAGCGGGCGTGCAGACCGTCCGCGTACAGGGTGGTGTTCTCCCCGTCGAGCTTCTCCGTCACCACCACCTCGCGCCCCACCAGCCCCTCCAGTCCGACAGCCCGGACGTCGTCCGCCGAGGCGCCGGGGGACCAGGGCAGGTGCGGCGTACGGGGATAGTGGGTGCGCATGGTCCGCTCCTGCTCGACGACGTGGTGCCTCGTCACTGTAAGTATCCGGAGCAGACCCATCCACCGATTAACCCGCGGGCGCTCAGTAGCCGAGGGTGAACCGCCGGCCCGCGTGCGCGTCCAGCTCGATCTCGTCGAGCACGGCGACGGCGTAGTCCTCCGTCGAGATCCGGCTGCGGCCCTCGTCGTCGACGACCAGGTCGTCGAGCCCCAGCCGGTACGTCCCCGTGCGCTCGCCCGGAGCGATCTGCGCTGCCGGGCTCAGACAGGTCCAGCGGACCTCCTCCACGGGCACGGTCCGCAGGAAGTCCAGGGCGTCCCCGTGGGCGTGCATCACGGCCAGCACGGGCTCGGGGACGCCCGCCTGGTCCCAGACCGGCGGGCCGTCGGGAGTGCGCAGCGAACCCGCCCCGCCGACGACCACCACCCGCGGCCGGGGCGCGTCCGTGCCGAGCGAACGCACGCCGCCGATCAGCGACTTCGCGGCGGCCACGAGGACGGAGGGGTCGCCGGCGCCGGGGCCGACCGCGCTGATCACCACGTCCTGCCCGGCCGCCGCCTGCGCTACGGAGGCCGGGTCGAGCACGTCGCCGCGCACCACCGCGGTGGCCCCGCCGCCGGAGTCCGCGAGCCTCGCGGGTTCGCGTACGACGGCGGTGACCTCGTGGCCGCGCCGGAGGGCTTCGCGCAGCACCTGGGCTCCGATGCTGCCGGTCGCGCCGAAGAGGGCGATCTTCGCCATGGCACCTCCCTGGGGATGGAGAGCGGTACGGAACCCGGGTCGAGCCCCGCCCCACCCATCCAACCGAACCGCCCTGCCCCCACAGGTCAGCCGGGCCGAAGCCACCCGGATGATCCGGCCCGGCTGACCGGCCTGGGCGCGCAGGCCGTTCCTGCTACCAGGTCGCGCGTCGGCGCACCGCGTTCGAGCCGGGAGGACGGGATGGTCCTCGGTGCGCCCGCTGTTCGGCGGCGGCGTGCCACCAGGCGGGCGGGGAGGGGTGGGTGATCCCGGCCATGGGCTGGTCGGGGTGCAGTCCCATGCGACGGAGCGCGTCGGCGCGGAGGCGGACCGTGTACCAGCCGTGCCAGCGGCCGTCGGAGCCGATGCCGCAGGACAAGTCGCAGGGGAAGTCCCCGGATCGAACGGCATCCAGTCGATGCCGCGCTCGCGCAGTCAAGCGCGGGCCGCTGCCATCGGGTGGAGGTGCCCCAGGTGCTCGTAGGCCGCGATGGTGACCCAGTCGGTGCTCGGCGTGTCTATGCCGAAGATGATGGCAGAGAGATCGGCTCAGGTTCGAGGGGCGATCTCTTCGAGGTCGTCGATCGTGCCGGACATGAGGGCCCGGATGTGTGCGGTGAGGTGCTCTGCCGGCCAGTCCCACCAGGCGAGGTCGAGGAGACGGGCGATGTCGTCTTCGCTGTGGCGGGTGCGGATGAGCCTGGCCGGGTTGCCGCCGACGATCCCGTAGTCGGGGATGTCGTCCACGACGACGGCCCCGGAGGCGACGACCGCGCCGTGCCCGATGCGTACTCCGGGCATGACCATCGTGTTGTAGCCGAACCAGACGTCGTTCCCGACGACGGTGTCGCCCCTGCCCGGCAGGCCGGTGATCAGGTCGAAGTGCTCGGCCCAGGAGCCGCCCATGAGGGGGAAGGGAAAGGTCGAGGGGCCGTCCATGCGGTGGTTGGCGCCGTTCATGATGAACCGCACCCCGGTGCCCAGCGCGCAGAACTTCCCGATGACCAGTCTCTCGGGCCCGTAGTGGTAGAGGACGTTGCGGGTCTCGAACGCGGTCGGATCGTCGGGGTCGTCGTAGTAGGAGTACTCCCCGACCTCGATCAGCGGCGAGGTCACCAGCGGCTTGAGCAGGACCACCCGTGGCTGGTCGGGAAACGGGTGGAGCGCCGTCGGGTCCGCGGGAAGGCGGTTCACAGGCAGTCGCTTTCGGTCGGCAGCAGCTGGCGAACGCCCCATTCTGCGCATGACGTACGGTCACTCCGCTGCTGCGCCACCGCACATCTCGTGGTCGTGCCCAGGTCGACGCCCGACGCGCACGTGACGCGGCACTAGCCGTCGAGGTACCGGTGCCGGATGTCGCCGGACGAGATGAAGAGTTGGCCCTCGCGTACCTGCCATTCGGCTGTGCCCCCGATCTCGTGACCGGCGAGGAACAACCCCCTGACGCGGTCTCCGTCGGCGTCGGATGCCGGGATCCGGGCGATCTCCCCGATCTGCTCGAGGAGCCAGTCCACGGCCGACTGTCGGATGTCGGCGCCGTAGAAGACGTAGTGCGTCCAGTTGACGTGCCGGCGGGGCGTGCCCCACCCGTGTGAGTAGTGATCGTCATGGTGAGACGAGATGACCGCTTCGACGGCTGCGAGTTGCCTCTCGTCACACTCCAGCCATCCTCTGACCGACACGTAGATGCCCACGGCCATGTCCTCTCTTGCACCAAGCGGCAGCTTGCCCGCCACCGTATCGGCCGCCCGCGACGCGGGGCGTCGAGGTCACGTCCGCCCGGAAGCCGGGGAGGCCGAGCTCAGCTACACACCCATCGGCTGCGGAGCCGGCCGCGAACGTCGGGGCAAGTCGGTTGCAAGTGCCGTGCAACCGGGCTCCGAAGACTGGTTCTCATGAACGCGAACAACCCCTCCGGTCCCACCGTCCACCCCTACACCCGCGAGATGGCGATGATCCACCCGGTGTTCCGCCGCGAGTCGCGCCTCCTGGCCGAACTCGTCCAGGAGGTCCGCCCCGCCGACACCGCCCGTTCCGGGATCCTCGCCGAGCACTGGCGGCTGTACTCCATCGGCCTGCACGCCCACCACACGGGCGAGGACGAGATGCTCTGGCCGGTGCTGCTGCCCCACCTGGACCTCGACGCGGAGCAGGTCCTGGCAATGGAGGCGCAACACCGCGCGCTCGACGAGGGGATCGCCGAGGTGCAGCGGCTGATGGACCGCTGGGAGGCGGGAGCCCTGGCCGAGGACCGCGACGAGCTCGCGGACGCGCTGCGCCGCCACCACCGGCAGCTGTGCGCCCACCTCGACGAGGAGGAGCGGAACGTCACGCCGCTGGTCGCGCTGCACGTGAACGAGAAGCAGTGGCTCGCGGTGGGGGAGCGGGGCCTGGCAGAGACGCCCCGCAACCGGTTGATGATCGCCCTGGGCGCCATCCTGGAGGACACCTCACCGGAGGAACGTCAGGAGTTCATGGCCCGGATGCCCCTCGCGGCCCGGGTGCTGTGGCGGATCCTGGGGCAGCGGCAATACCGCCGGGAGACCGACCGGATCCGCGAGGGCCGGCGTGTCTCCGCCTGACGCGCCGTCCCCGTCCCGTTCCGAGTCCCCGACCCAGGGAGTCCCACCGATGCGCATCGGATTCTCCGTTCCCCAGTTCGGCCCCTTCGCCGACCCCGACCGCACCTCCGCCATGTGCGCCGCCCTCGAAGCGCTGGGCTGCCACAGTCTCTGGGCGGCCGACCGGCTCCTGGCACCGGTCGTCCCCGCCGAGGGATATCCCGGCGGGACGATGCCCCTCCGGTACGGCACCCATCTCGACCCGCTGCTCGCCCTGGGCGTGGCGGCCGCGGCCACCGAACGGGTCCGCCTGGGCAGCAGCACGCTCAACGCCCTGTGGCAGCCGCCCCTCGTACTCGCCCGCGCGCTGACGACCCTCGACCTGATCAGCCACGGCCGCCTGGACGTGGGCATCGGGCTGGGCTGGATGCGGGAGGAGTACGAGGCCACCGGCGTGCCGTGGCAAGGGCGCGGCGCCCGGCTGGAGGAGACCCTCGACGTCCTCGACGCCGTATGGCGCTCCGAGCGGGTCGTCCACACCGGCCCCCTGTGGACCATCGCGGAGTCGACCGTACTGCCCAAGCCCGTCCAGCGCCCGGGGCCGCCGATCCTGCTGGGCGGATTCACCCCGCACGCCCTGGAGCGGGTCGGCCGGCGCGCCGACGGTTGGCTCGCCGCGTCGATGCCGCTGCCCTACCTCGACGGGCTCTGGGCCGTCGCCACCGAGGCCGCCGAGAAGGCGGGCCGGGACCCGGCGGTGCTGCGCCGGGTGTTCCGCGTGAACCCCGAGGTCACCGCAGTCGAGGCCGACGCCGCGGAGACCCACCGCCGCGGGACCGTGCGCCAGATCTGCGACCACCTCAAGGTGATGTGCTCGGCGGAGACCGACGAGGTGCTCGTGGACCTCCAGTTGACGACGGACTCCCCCGAGGAGTACCTGGACCTCGCGGCGGCGTTCATGGCCGAACTGGCCTAGGCGTATTGCCCCGCAGCGGGGGTGGCCAGGGGCGCTGGGGCAGGACTTCCGAGCTACCGCTCGCGGCGGAAGCGGCGGGGTTCACCGAGTCGGCCGGTGCGGATGCGGCGGAGCGGACCTCGATCTCGCCTTGGGAGAGGTGGCTGAGGAAGCCGGCGGCCATCTGCGAGCGGCCGGCGGTGGCGCCGAAGGTGGCCATAGCGACCGCGAGGGTCGTCGGTTTCGGGTGGTTCAAGCCGACCGCCCGGCTCAGGGCCATCGATCCGGCCCACGTGGTAGCTCTTGCTTCGACATGTGTCTATGTTGACGAATTTCGATCCAAGGCGCAAGGTTGCATCGAGAAGCATCAATCCAACCTGTTGGGGTGACCGCCATGACCGACCAGTCCCTGGATCTCCGCGAGACCGTCCGCGCCCGCTACGCGGCCTCCGCCCTGCAGGTCACCCAAGGCGGCACCGCCTGCTGCGGAGCGGAGCCCGTGGAAGTCGACGAGAACTTCGGCTCCGCCCTCTACACCGGCGGCGAGACCGACCAGCTTCCGGCCGAGGCCGTCGCCGCCTCGTGGGGCTGCGGCAACCCCACCGCCGTCGCGGACCTGCACGAGGGTGACCGCGTACTGGACCTCGGCTCCGGCGGCGGCATCGAAGTGCTCCTCTCCGCCCGCCGCGTCGGCCCCACCGGCAAGGCGTACGGCCTGGACATGACCGAGGAGATGCTCGCCCTCGCACTGGCCAACGCCGCGAAGGTAGGCGCCACGAACGTCGAGTTTCTCAAGGGCGTCATCGAGGCCATTCCCCTCCCCGCCGCCACCATCGACGTGGTGATCTCCAACTGCGTGATCAACCTGTCGACCGACAAGCGGGCGGTCTTCGCGGAGGCCTTCCGCGTCCTCAAGGCCGGCGGCCGGATCGGCGTCTCCGACGTCGTCGCCGACGATACGCTCACCCCGGAACAGCGCGCCGAGCGCGGCGACTACGTCGGCTGCATCGCGGGCGCCCTCTCCTTCACCGAGTACCGGAGGGGGCTCGAAGAGGCAGGCTTCACCGACATCCAGATCACCCCGACGCACGCGGTCGCCGACGGGATGCACTCCGCCATCGTCCGGGCCACCAAGCCCCCGGCCCCCACCACGGCGGATGAAACGCGCGCGCCCGCCGAATGCTGCGGCGTCACCGCCTGCTGCACCCCGACCGAGTGAAGCTGTGGCGGCCGCGGACGTTGAGCTTGTGCTGCTCCAACCGTGAGAGCCGGGCGACGGCGGCGCCGATGCAATGCGTCGAGCCGCTGCCCCCGTTGCACGGTCGCCGGTCATCACCTACGGTCACCATCCGACTGGGCGCCCCGGCAGGCAGTCAGTGCGACTCTCGGTCCGGGCGCGGATAGCCGATCTCGGCGATGTCCTGGCCCAGGTCCGGCAGGGTGACCGCTGCATTCAGCGACGAAACGAGTTCCTGGTCCAGCGGTCGCAGGGCGTACACATGGCTCACCGCTGCCAGGTCCACGGGGACCTCGTAGTAGTCCTCGGCGAAGCACTGGAACGCTTCCGGAGATCGGTCGACCAGGAGACCGAACAGTCCAGTCGTCCCGTCAGGATCGGCACTGCCCGTGGGAAAGTCGACCGTCCCGTGGCGCCACTGATCGTCGGTCGTTCCCCGCCACAGGCAGGCTGTCACGACGGGCACGCCGTCCTCGTCGGTGAACGCCGGCTCCTCCACGAAGGGCCGAAAAGTCGCAGGGACTTCGTCGATCACTCCCGGCCAAGGATCGCCGTCGTTGCCATAGGGGCTCATCGGCGACTCGTGGCTGAAGCCGCGGACACAGCACCCGGCCGCCGAGAACACCATGGAGTACTCGTCTCCTGCCCCGTTGCGCATCGAGGCCATCTCCTCGCCTTCGGCCCAAGCGGCGTTGAAGGAGTGGTACCGGCCTTCCCAGTCCGGGCTCAGGATCGCGTCGAGCATCGCAAGTGAGCGGCACAGGTCCCGCAGTTCGGCGATGGTGGGAAGCCGGCGGGCCAGGTCGTAGACAGTCACGGGCTCATCCAACCGGATCCCTCTGACATCAGCCCCGCACGGCCGGCAGCACGGGCCCGCGCAGCGCGCTCGCGGTTCTTCCGCAAGCAAGCCGTAGCCTGCCGGGATGACCGCACCGACCGTCACCGCAGCCGAACTGCTCGACGCATTACCCGCATTGGCGCCGTACGCACGCACCGCGACCCTCCTCAAGCCCTCCGCCGACAGCCCCGGCCCGCACCGGAGCTCGGTCGGCGGGCCGCCGCTGTGGCCCGCCGACGAGCCCTGGCCGCGCTGCCGGCAACCGCACCTGGTGTACGTGCGGGAGAAGCTCACCGACGCCGAGCGGGAGGCGTGGCAGAGCATCGGGCGGAACCGCAGAGAACGCCACCGGCCCGGGAACGCACGCGTACTGACCGCCGAAGAGGCCGAGACCCAGTCCCGGATCATGGACGGCGGATCGCTGGACCTGGTCACCTGGGAACGGGTCCGGCTGGTGCCGCGGCCGGTACCCGGCGACGGGCTGCCCATGGTCCCGGTGCTCCGGCTCCACTCCCGGGACGCGCCCGCCCTGGACTGGCCGCCCGGGACCGATCTGCTCCAGCTCCTGTGGTGCCCGCAGGACCACGCCGAACCGGAGGGGCAGCCCCGCTACTGGGGTCCCGTGGTGCAACTGCGCTACCAGGCCTCGGTGGAGGCGGTCCGCCCGGCCGGGGGGCCGCCTGTGCACTACGGGGCCAAGGGGGTGTACCTGCCCGCGCCGTGCCGGCTCGAACCCGTCGAGGTGCTGGACCTGCCGGAGCAGGACGAGCTGCCCGAGGAGCTGTACGAGTCCGTCGAGCAATGGGCCGCAGAGCGGGGGACCGACTACAACCGGGTGCTCGGCTGCCTGCCCGGCTGGAAGGCCGGCGGCTGGCCCAGCTGGCACCTCACCGACTTCACGCCGCTGGACTGCCGGTGCGGGGCCCGGATGCGGCTGCTGCTCACGCTGGACAGCGGCGGGGACCCGGGGCTCAACGTGGGACGGTACGGAGAGCTCCGGGTCTTTTGCTGTCCCGAGGACCCGGGCCACCCGATGCGCCTGAACGTCCAGTGAAGGAGCTACGGGACCGGGGTACGGGCGCTGCCCCGGCCCCTCGGTGCTGTTCGACCGGACGAGGGGTCAGTCACACGGTCCACCGGACCGAACACGAATCCGGTCCGGGTCCGGAGGCAGCTCGGACAAGCCCGCCCGGCGGCGGCCGTCCAGAGGGGCGAGTCCCATGCCGCCGCCACCCGTACGGCTTCCAGGTAGTGGCTCCGGGCCGGTTCGGGGCGGCCCAGGAAGCGGGCCAGTTCGCCCAGGGTCTGCGCGACGGGCCGGAAGACCACGCTGAGGCTGCTCGCGCCGCCAGCCAGTCCCCGCAGCGGCATCAGGTCCTCGTACACCTCGGCGGCCGCCTCCCTGTCGTGGAGGGCGACGGCGCGCGGCGAGCGCCGGCCACAACCTTCCGGGTCGAGGTCGACGGCCACGAGGTCGACGCGGGCGGCCAGCTCGCGCGGATGGTCCTGGTCCAGCCCCGTCCGCCCACCCTGCCGCACCTGCACCGGACGGACCGCACGGCGTCACACGCACGGGGGACACGGGTGACGCCCTCCCGGGAGCCGGTTCCCGGAGCGGATCCGGGCGATCGAACATACGATGGGCGGGAACCGGGGCGGGCGGCTCGCCGTGCCGCCGGTCCAGGCCGTCGTGGGAGACGTATGGCAGAGGTCGCCGATCCAGCACGGACCGTCATCCTGACCGTGGACGACGATCCCGGAGTCTCCCGCGCCGTCGCCCGTGACCTGCGGCGTCGCTACGGCGCCGGCTACCGCATCGTGCGCGCCGAGTCCGGTGAGTCCGCCCTGGAGGCGTTGAACGAGCTGAAGCTGCGGGGCGACCTGGTGGCCGTGATCCTGGCCGACTACCGCATGCCGCAGATGAACGGCATCGAGTTCCTCGAACAGGCACTGAACGTGTACCCGGGCGCGCGGCGCGTGCTCCTGACCGCGTACGCCGACACCAACGCGGCGATCGACGCGATCAACGTCGTCGACCTCGACCACTACCTGCTCAAGCCGTGGGACCCGCCGGAGGAGAAGCTCTACCCGGTCGTGGACGACCTGCTCACCGCCTGGCGCGCCAGCGACTACCGGCCGGTACCCGCCACCAAGGTGGTCGGGCACCGCTGGTCGGCGCGCTCCTCGCAGGTGCGGGAGTTCCTGGCCCGCAACCAGGTGCCGTACCGCTGGTACTCCTCCGACGAGCCCGAGGGCCTGCGCCTGCTGGAGGCGGCCGGGGTCGACGGGCAGCGGCTGCCCCTGGTGATCACCCCGGAGGGCGCCGTGCTGGTCGAGCCGGAGGCGCCGGACCTGGCCGCCCACGTGGGGCTCGCGACGACGCCGACCGCCGAGTTCTACGACCTCGTCGTGATCGGCGGCGGCCCGGCCGGGCTCGGCGCGGCCGTGTACGGGGCCTCCGAAGGACTGCGTACCGTACTCATCGAGCGGTCGGCCACCGGCGGGCAGGCCGGGCAGAGCTCCCGCATCGAGAACTACCTCGGCTTCCCCGACGGCGTCTCCGGCGCCCAGCTCACCGAACGCGCCCGCCGCCAGGCCGGCCGGTTCGGCGCCGAGATCCTCACCGCCCGCGAGGTCACCGGGCTGGAGGTGATCGGCCCGGCGCGCGTCGTCCGCTTCTCCGACGGCTCGTCGGTCGCCGCGCACAGCGTCATCCTGGCGACCGGCGTCACGTACCGGCAGCTCGGGGCACCGGGCTGCGCGGACCTGACCGGCCGCGGCGTGTACTACGGCTCCTCGCTCACCGAGGCGTCCTCCTGCCAGGGGTACGACGTCTACATCGTGGGCGGCGCCAACTCCGCCGGGCAGGCTGCCATGTACCTGGCGCGGGGCGCGAAGTCGGTGACGCTCCTGGTGCGCGGGCCGTCCCTGACCGCGTCGATGTCGTACTACCTGATCCAGCAGATCCAGGAGGCCCCGAACATCTCGGTGCGCACCCGCACGGTCGTCGAGGCGGCTCAGGGCGGGGAGCACCTGGAACAGCTCGTGCTGCGGGACGTGGACAGCGGCGCGACGGAACTCGTCGACGCGCAGTGGATGTTCGTCTTCATCGGCGCGGCCCCGCTCACCGACTGGCTGGACGGCACGGTGCTGCGCGACGAGCGCGGCTTCATCCTGGCCGGACCGGACCTGACCGCGGACGGACGGCCACCGGCCGAGTGGCCGCTGGACCGTCCGCCCTACCACCTGGAGACCAACATTCCCGGCGTGTTCGTGGCCGGCGACGCGCGGGCCCGGTCCGCGAAGCGCGTCGCGTCCGCCGTCGGAGAGGGAGCCATGGCCGTGATGCTCGTCCACCGGTATCTGGAGCAGTCGTGAGCGGGCAGGCGATGCCCTGCAGCCCGCAGGAGATCGCCTCGCTGTTCCTCTTCGAGAAGCTCTCCCCGGAGCAGCTCGGACGCTTGTGCGCCGAGGGGCGCGTGGAACGGTTCGAACCCGGTCCCGTGTACACCGAAGGCGACCCGGCGACCTGCTTCTACGTGATGATCGAGGGCACCGTCGTCCTGTCCCGCCGGGTCGGCGGCGACGACGTCGAGGTGAGCCGGACCTCGCAGCGCGGCGTGTACGCCGGAGCCATGCAGGCCTACCTGGGCGACCGGGTGCCGCAGACGTACACCAACTCCATGCGGGTGACCGAGCGGACGCGGTTCTTCGTGCTGCCCGCGCAGTCGTTCGCGGACTTCATGCAGGAATGGTTCCCGATGGCCGCCCACCTGCTGGAAGGGCTCTTCTTCGGAGCGAAGAACACCCAGCGGGCCATCGGCCAGCGCGAACGGCTCCTCGCCCTCGGATCGTTGTCCGCCGGCCTCACCCACGAGCTCAACAACCCGGCCGCGGCCGCCGTCCGGGCCACCGCGACCCTGCGCGAACGGGTCGGCAAGATGCGGCACAAGCTGGCCGTCATCTCCCAGGGCGGCTACTCCCGCGAGACCATCGCCGACCTCATCGAGATCCAGGAACGCACCGTCGAACGGGTCGCCAAGGCACCGGTGTTGAGCCCGCTGGAGGCCACCGACCGGGAGGACGAGCTCGCCGACTGGCTCGACGACCACGGCATCCAGGAGGGCTGGCGGATCGCGCCGACCTTCGTCCAGGCCGGCCTGGACACGGACTGGCTGGACCAGGTCGCGGCGACCGTGGCGGCGGACATCCTGCCATCGGCAATCGGCTGGCTCAACTACTCCGTCGAGACCGAGCTGTTGATGGACGAGATCGACGACTCCACGACGCGCATCTCCCACCTCGTGGACGCGGCCAAGCAGTACTCGCAGCTCGACCGCGCCCCGCACCGGGTCGTCGACGTCCACGAACTCCTCGACAGCACCCTGCTGATGCTGTCCGGGAAGATCGGTTGCCGGATCCGGGTGGTCAAGGACTACGACCGGTCCCTGCCGGACGTGCCCGCCTACCCGGCGGAGCTCAACCAGGTGTGGACCAACCTCATCGACAACGCCGTCTTCGCCATGCAGAGCACCGGTGGCGAGGGCACGCTGACGGTCCGCACGGCGCGCGAGGGGGACCGGCTGCTGGTGGAGTTCCGCGACACCGGACCCGGTATCCCCGCGGACGTCCGCAGCCGCATCTTCGATCCCTTCTTCACCACGAAGCCGGTGGGCGAGGGCACCGGTCTGGGCCTGGACATCTCCTGGCGGATCGTCGTCAACAAGCACCACGGCAGCCTCCAGGTCGAGTCCGAGCCCGGCGACACCCGATTCCACGTGCTGCTGCCGCTGACCGCACCGGAAACCGAGACCGAGTCCGGGAGCGAAGCCGAGACCGAGTCCGAGAGCGAAGCCGAGTCCGGGACCGAGACCGCCGAGGAGACCGTATGACCGACATCAAGGGGATCGACCCGAGCGTCCCGCCCTCCGGCCCCGGCTGCGCCGACTGCGACGCCGTGGGCGGCTGGTGGTTCCACCTGCGGCGCTGCGCCCAGTGCGGCCACGTCGGCTGCTGCGACTCGTCGCCGGCCCAGCACGCCACCGCCCACTGGAAGTCCGCCGGCCACCCCCTGGTGCAGAGCTTCGAACCGGGCGAGGACTGGTACTGGGACTACGACCACGACCAGATGTACGCGTCCGGGCCCGAGTTGACGCCGCCGAGCAACCATCCCCTGGATCAGTCGGTACCGGGACCGGCCGATCGGGTCCCGCCGGACTGGACACAGCGGCTCCACCGCTGAACGGACTCGCCGCACCCTCGAACGGGCTCGTCACGCCGTTCGGGGTGCGCCGCCGTGCGGGTGCCCGGAGCGGCGCAGGGCTGCGGGCGTGGTGTTGTACCAGCGTTGGACGGCCCGGCGCAGGGCGCGCGCGTCGGCGTAGTCGCTGCGGGCGGCGATCGCGTCGATGCTGAGGTCCGTGCCGTGGAGCAGCCGCGTGATCTGCTCCCGCCGTACGGTTTCCACCTCGATGCTCCACGTGGTGCCGTGTTCGTCGAGGCGGCGTTGGAGGGTGCGGGTGCTGATGGCCATGCGCCGTGCCGCCGCGGACAGGGTCAGAGTGCCTTCCGCGTGGAGGGAGACCACGGCGGCGCGGAAGAGGTCCAGCCAGTTGCGCAGCGGGACGGCGGAGGCGAGGGTCTGCTCCGCGTGCCGTCGCAGCACGCCCGACAGGCCGGGCTGGGCGTGCGGCGAGGGGGCGTTCAGGTCTTCGGCGCGGAAGGTGATCGAGCTGACCGGGGCCTCGAAGTCGATGCTGCGGGTGCCGTAGAGCTCGGTCAGGGCGTCGTGCCGGGCGGGTGTCCCGGCGGCCAGCGAGACGCGGACGGGAACGAGGGCCCGCTGCGCGGCCTCGCTGAGACGGCGGTGGTAGAGGCCGAGCGCGCAGGCGCGGACGGCGCAGGCCGCCTCATGGGTCAGATCGGCCTCGTTGAGGTGGCTGATGGTGACCTCGTCGCCTTCCTCCGTGACCCACAGGCTGTCCGTGCCGGTGTCGACGACCGCGGCGACGTGGGCCGAGGCGTCCCGGGCCCCTTCGAGCGGGGTCGGCGCGGAGGTGAAGAGGTAGTCCCAGACCCCGAGGCTGCCGATGCCCGACTGCCGGGTCATCACCCCGGCCACCTCGGTCCAGTGGGCGTGCACGGTGGCCAGTTCCGCGATGCGGATGCTCGTGAGGGCGGGAGGCCGGCACAGGTCGTCGTCGAGGTGCTCGGGGGCCACACCCAGCAGGTGCGCGTACCCGGCCGGAGGTATCCCGAGCAGACGTGCCGTATTGACGTTCAGACGGGTGAGGGCGGAGGAGGTCGTGCCCTGGTGGGCGTTCGGGACCACGGGGGCGTGCGCGTTCGGGACCACAGGGGCCGAGCATAGACGAGGACGAACGACCAGGTCATCGCAGTGCCGCGGAGGCCGCCGGCCGCAACATGGCGCGCCGGGTCCCCCCTTGGCGCGTCCGGTCCCCTTGCTGGCGTCCGCTGCCATGGGCCGTGCACCATTCCCGGCCATAGTGTGGAGATCGTTCCCGCGCGGTGCGGACGGCACATGACCCGGTGAAACCCGGTCATGTCCGCTGCGGAGCGCGGGACTTCCCGGTCGGCGCGGAGCCCCTCCACGGGGGTGGGGGGCTCTGGAGCCCATCGGCAGGGATCACGTTCCGCGTCCCGCTCCGCCGCTCGGAGGCGTGCGGCTCCCCACCCGCGTGGCCAGGCGGAGCGCGTGTTCCACGGGACCGCGACGCAAGGGGCTGTCCGCCCAGACCCGCTGCCAGGCCCACGTCAGGGCCAGCGCGGTGCCGCTGAAGGCGAGCCAGGCGGACCAGGACGCGGCGCCGTGCGCCGGACCGGCCAGCACCAGCGCGTGGAACACGTACGCGCTCAGCGCCATCGCCCCGAGCACCGCGAGCGGCCGCAGCAGGCGCGCGCCCGGCCGGTGCCGGGCCACCAGCGCGCACAGGCCGATCAGGGCGCACCCCACACCCGCGTTGCCGAGGGTCTCCAGCGGGGTCTGGCTGTACGGATCGGCCACCAGCAGCCACTCCCAGGAGGTGCTGGGCACGGCGCCGAACTGCCCGTCCAGCACCTCCCGTACGGGATCGGGGGCGGCCAGCGCCGCCGGGTGGTGGACGGCGATCGCCTCCAGCAGCCGCTGCCGGGACCCGAACACATGCGAGGCGAGCCAGGCGGAGCCGTATCCGAAGACCGCGGCCGCCGTGCCCGCGCCGCCATTCGCCGGGCCGCCGCCCGCTCCCGCACGTCGAACAGCCGGGCGAGGGCCATCCCCGCCAGGACGTACGGGAAGTAGGTGGCCAGCGGATACGCCCCGGTGAGCAGCAGCTCGCACACCACCGTGCCCAGCCCGGACCAACTCGCCAGGTCGGTGGCCTCCGGGACCAGGCCCCGCCCGGACGCCCCGTACCCGAAGACCGGGCCCAGCAGGAACGACAGCAGCGGCCCCGCCACCACGGAGCCGCCCGCCACGGCGGCCAGCACCGGTGTGGACAGGCGGGTGAAGGGCTCGGCGGCCAGGAAGTACACGGCGAAGAAGGCGAGGATGACCAGGATCCCCGGCCACAGCGAGGCCAGGAACAGCCCGAGCGCGGCGAGCACGACACAGCGGATCAGCAGCGGACGCCAGCGCCGGCCCCAGCCGTCGTGCGGCCGTACCGCGTCCGGGCCGCGCTGCGCGAGGACCAGGGAGAAGCCGGCGAGGAGGGTGAAGAGCGCCGGGGCGCGTCCGTCGGCCGCGACGAGCAGGTAGCCGGCGCCCTCGGGCCGCGGGCCTGGGCCGACGTGCACGGCGAACATGCCGAGGACGGCGATACCGCGCACGGCGTCGACCCCGGCCAGCCGGGCGCGCCCGCGCCCGCCGCTCCCGCGGGCGGCCGGGGGAGGGAGCGGAGCCGCGGCTTCCGTGGGAGAAGCGCGTCGCATGCGGATCTCTCCTCGGTCCGGCCGGTCGGGCGGGGTGCGGCGCGGCGTGGTGCGGTGACGTGGTCGGACCGGCGGTTTTCATGCCGCCAGTCCGCCAGCGGAAGGTACCAAGGACGGCATAACCGCGTAATAAAGAGGTATAGGGGTGGCAAAGGCGAGGGGCGGAGGTCGTGGCGTGCGGGCCGCCGTAACCCGGGGGCCGCAGCCGCTGTTGCACAGTCGGCGGGTCCACCCACGGTGAACGGAGTCCGATGCCGCAGCTGACCGACCAGGGCGCGATCGACCAGGCCGAGACCGACCAGGCGGGGATCGACCGGGCGGAGACCGAACCGGCCCGGACGGGGCGGGCCGAGACGGCACGGGCCAAGACGAGACCAGCCGGTACCGAGCAGGCTGTTGATGCCGATCAGGCCGTTGACACCGGTCAGGCCGTTGACACCGGTCAGGACGAGGCCGAACGGGTCGCGTGCGCCCGGGCTGCGCGGGCCGAGCTCGACGAGCACGAGCGGGCGGGCACCTGGATGACCCCCGAGGAGTACGGCGCCTCGCGCGCCGCCGTGTGGACCGCGGCCGTCGTCCTCGTCACCGACACCGACGGCCGGATCCTCGTCCAGAGCGTCGACTACCGCGCCGACCGGCTGCTCCCCGGCGGAGCCGTGGACGCGGGCGAGGCACCCTCCGCGGCCGCCGCCCGCGAGCTGCGCGAGGAACTCGGCATCGACGGCCGCTACCCGCGGGGCCTCGCCGTGGACTGGACACCGGCCGACACCCCCGGCTTCCCGCCCGAGATGCGCTTCCCCGGCGAGATCCTGCACGTCTACGACGGCGGCACCTGGACCGCCGAGCGGATCGCCGCCGTCCGACTCCCGGATCAGGAGATCCTCGGCATCCATTTCGCCGAGCCGGCCGACCTGCCCGCCCTGATGGACGCGGGAGACGCCCGCCGCGCCCTGTCCGCCCTGCGCGCCCGCATCAACGGCCCCGGCACCGCCCTGCTGGAGGACGGCCGCCCCACCGCGCCGACCGCCCTCGACCGGCTGGGAGTGCTCCGTACCCGGCGGACCCCGCAGCACGGCACCTGGCACCCGGGTCCGGTCCCGGCCCAGCTGCCCGTACGGGACCACTGCGGCTGGCTGTTCGGCCCCGACGGCCGGGTGCTGCTCCTGATCGCCCGGGCCACCGGCACGGCACATCTGCCGCCGCCCACGGCCGGATCGACCACCGGGGCCCTCCCGCTCGGCTACCGGCAGGTCGGCGAGGGCGCCCACGCCCGTACCGCGGCACGCCTCACCGTCCTCCCGCCCGCCACCGACCCGTCGTACGCCCGGCTGCTGGCCACCCCCGAACAGGTCCGCGAGCTGAGCGACTGGGGACCGGCCGGCGCACACGAACTCGCGGCGGTGCACACGGCCCGCGCCCGGCTGTCCCTCCCCGTTCCCACCCGGACGCCGCCGACGGAACTGCCGGAGGACGGCGTGCGCTGGTGACGCGGTGGCCCGTGCCCGCCCCGGCAGCCCGCCATGGTCGGGAAATCCGGCCTCCGCCGTCCCCGGTCCCGCAGCATGGGGCCATGAGCGACAGTGCGATCACCTACACCCTGTACATCCAGGCCGATCCGGCCCGGGTCTGGCAGGCCCTCACCGACCCCGCCCTCACCCGCCGGTACTGGGGCCTGAGCTTCGAGACCGACTGGGCGGTGGGCTCGGCGATGGACTGGGTCGAGCGCGGGGCCCGCACCAGCGACCCCGAACAGGTGGTCCTCGACTGCATCCCGGACCGGGTGCTCTCCTACACCTGGCACACCTTCACCCCGCAGTGGGCGGCGTCGGCCGGAATCGCCGAGGAACTGCGCGCCGAACTGGCCGAGGAGCGGCGCACGAAGGTGACGTACGAGATCGAGCCGGTCGGCGAGACGCTGGCACGGCTGACCATCCTGCACGAGGGGTTCGAGCCCGGCGGCACCCTGATCGGCATGTGCGCGCGAGCCTGGCCGATGCTCGCGTCGAGCCTCAAAACCCTCCTGGAGACCGGCGCCCCGCTCCCCGAGCCCGAGCACGAGGGCACTCAGGGGACCGGCGGCCACGAGACCCACGAGCCCCGCCCGTACCGCCAGGCACACGAGGACTGACCCCACGGCGGAGAGCCGGCCTCCCGACCCCCCCGTCCCGGCCCGTCTCTCCGCCCCCCGACCGCCCGGCCCCGTACGGCACCGTCCAGACCCTTCGGGCCCGCGGCTGGACGGGCGGCGGGCCGTCTACCGCGGCACTGGGCGACCCACTCCCACTGGACGAGCTCCTCCCGCAAGCGGGCCAAGGCGGCCGCTGCCGTCACCACGCGGCAGCTCAAGGAGCGCCACCTGCTCCTGACAGCGCGCACGCTGATGTCCCCCTGGTTGCGCCGTCTACTGACTCACCCGCCCCCGGTCCGGCCGCGGAATATGGGATGCACGGCGCGACGATGCACAGCTACAACGGGACCATGACGGTCTTCCACTGCTCCGCATGCGGAAACGCACTCACGCCCGAGTTGACGGCGCTGCCCACCGTTCCGACCGTCCCAGGCCTCAACATCGCCCGGCCCGCAGGGGCTCGACAGGCCCCACCTACGGTGCCCCGAGGCTTCTACGCAATCGAACCCGAGCCGTGGGGAGCACCGTTCGTCCCGCAGAAGGATCAAGGCAACCCAGTACCGTCCCAACCCCGCGGGCTCCTCATGGCCGTCCAGGACAAGGGCTTCGTCATCTCGGCCGGCGCCCGCAACACGATCGTTCTGCACCCCGCGGACGCCCCCGTCCTGCAGCCTCTGCCCGGCTGGGAGAACAGCACTGGATGCTGCGGCCCGGACGGGACCGAAGGACCGAACCGGGCCTGTCCCTGCGGAGCCCGCATCGCCACGCTCGCCGCAGACTGCTCCGGGCCTTACGAACTACACCTCGACCCGGCCCGGACCTACGACTTCACCCCCGCCGCCACGACCCGTCCGGCCTAGACCCGCAGGGGGTGGCTCACGGCTTCAGCCTGCTACGTCCGTGAGCCGGGTGCCGATGACCTTGAGCAGCTGCAGGTTCTGGTAGGCGCTGGACCCCGGCTCGGCGGTGAAGATCACTACCTGCTGGCCGCGTTCCGGGACCGTGAGGATGTCGAAGTCCAGCTCGATCGAGCCCACTTGGGGGTGCTGGACGACCTGTCTAACATGGTGGTCGATGCGGACGTCCTGGGAGTTCCACAGGTCGGCGAAGTCGGCGCTCCCGGCCAGGAGTTCGGCGATGAGGGAGCGGAGTTCCGGGTCGTCGGGGTAGTGGGTGGTGGCCACCCGCAGATAGCTGACGGCGCTGGTCATGAGCGCCGGTGGTCGCCGGTCCCGTCCGAGTCGCCGGCGCGGGCGCCGCCGTCCGGGTGCAGGAAGATGCGGCGCAGGATGTTGCGGTCGGTCGACCCCAGGGCCGAGAAGTCCCCGAACAGGGCGGCGGCCAGCGGGTTCCACGCCAGGACCTGGCAAGTGTTGTCCACCACCAGCGCGGGCATGTCGGAGAGCCGGTCCAGCAGGGCGTTGGTGGCGGGTGCCACCACGCGTGAGGGCAGCCGGTCCCGGTCCTGTTCCAGTTCGCCGGCGAGCTGGAAGAGGTGGGCGCGCTCCTGGTCGGACAGCCGCAGCGCCCGGGCTATGCCGTGCAGGACCTGGCGGGACGGGTGCCGGCCGCGGGCCTGTTCCAGGCGGCTGTAGTGGTCCGTGGAGATGTGGGCGAGCTGCGCTACCTCTTCCCTGCGCAGCCCCGGGGTGCGGCGGCGCGTCCCGTGGGGCACGCCCACGTCCTGCGGCCGGATCTGCTCTCGCCTGCTGTGCAGGAATGCCGCGAGTGCGTGCTTGTCCACGGCAGCCACGCTACGTCACCGTCGTGGCCCGCCGACGCCCGGCCGACGGCGCCAGCCACGGACTGCTGGTCCCTGTATACGCCGTCGACGTACGCCAATCCTGAGGTGGCGGCCGCACGACCGGCGGCCGGTGATGACGATGAAGGGCACGACCATGCGGATCTTCCTGACCGGAGCGAGCGGCTACCTCGGCGGGGTGCTCACCGAGCTCTTCCTCGCGTCGGGCCACGAGGTGAGCGCGCTGGCCCGGTCCGAGGCGGCCCGGGAGCGCGTCACGGCACTCGGTGCGCGGGCGGTGGCGGGGAGCCTCGCGGACACGGGGACGCTGCGGCAGGCTGCGGCGGAGGCGGACGCCGTCGTGCACGCCGCGGTGGACTTCACGCATCCCGCGATGCGCGAGGTGGAGGGGCCCGCGCTGGCGGCCCTGCTCGACGGGCTGCGGCCCGGCAACCCCTTCCTGTACACGAGCACCGGTCTGGTCTACCCGGAGGGTGAGGGGGTGACGGCCCACGAGGACACCCCGGTGGACGGGGAACGGTCCGCCCAGCCGTACAAGGTGCTGGGAGAGCAGCCGGTCCTGGCCGCCGCCGGGCGCGTGGCGGTGACGGTGGTCCGGGCGGCGCTGATCTACGGGCGGGGCGGCAGTGCGCTGCTCCAGGGCATGCTGGCAGGTGCCCGGGAGCGGGGCGTGGCGCCGTACATCGACGAGGGCGCCAACGAGTGGAGCGGGGTCCACATCGACGACCTGGCCCGGCTGTACGTGGCGGCGCTGGACCGGGCCGAGCAGCGCCTGGTCGTCAACGCCGCGTCCCGCGACCGCGCCTCGATGCGGCAGATCGCCGAGGCGGTGGCCGAGGTCACCGGCGCCCGCGCGGTGTCGATCCCGCGTGATCAGGCCCAGCAGCTGCTGGGCCCGCTCGCCGGCGTACTGACCCGCTCCTCGACGATGGACCCGACCCGCGCCGAACAGACCCTCGCCTGGACCCCTACCGGGCCGAGCCTCCTGACGGAACTCCGCGAGGGCTCGTACGCGGCAGGGGCGGGAGCAGGAGCAGGGGCAGGGGCAGGTTCAGATCGCGCCTCCGCCTGGTACTCCAGCGGGACTCCCAACGCGCGGGCCTGTGGTGGTGGAGACTCTTCGCGCATCAAAGTCCCCGGAACCGTGCCGTGTGGCTCTGCGGACGCGCTCGACGGGTGCGTGTCGCCTCGCTCATTGGCTCTTGCGGATCTCGTCGATGCGCTTCGTCAGAGCCTCCGTCTCCGCGATCAGCCGCGCGTGCGCCTTCTTCTGCTCCGCCTCGCCATTGGCCCTGTACGCCGCGCTGAAGTGGGGTTGGAGCTGGGTCCACCAGCCGTAGTCCAGCATCGCCCACGCCTGCGGGCAGAGAGGGGCGCGGGTCTTCGGGAGGTAGCCGCTGTCGACCACGGACTGCTGGTACTTCTTCGGGTCGCTGCCCTCCAGGTAGCAAAGGAAGTTGAAGGCGCGTTGCTGGGTGACGGGGTGGTCGCTGGCCAAGCCCTCCAGGCTCGGCTGGCCTTCCTTGCGGGCGAGCT
The DNA here is from genome assembly GCF_042871845.1 of Streptomyces sp. NPDC005533. Lineage (NCBI taxonomy): Bacteria > Bacillati > Actinomycetota > Actinomycetes > Kitasatosporales > Streptomycetaceae > Streptomyces > Streptomyces sp. NPDC005533. The sequence goes on from NZ_JBIAJH010000002.1 coordinate 221,650, forward strand.
CGTCGAAGAGGATCGCGGCGGCCAGTGATGGTCCCGGCCCGACCTCGTTGACGGTGTAGAAGGACGCGAAGCCGTCGGCCGCGTCCTCCTCGAGGCCGAGGTTGGCCAGGAGGAGCTGGCGTTGCAGGGCGTGGCCCATCTCGTGACCGAAGACGAATTCGGTCGACAACACGGTCAGGTCGTCGGTGTTGTACTCGGACGCGGGGAACGGGGCGGGCCGTTGGACGGTCTTCACGACGTCGGCGAGGGTCTTCTCGATCTGGGTCAGGAACGCCGGCGGGATGTAGATCGTCCTGCCGTCGGGCTGGGTGACGGCGTCGGTGACGCCGGGCGGCACGTCGGCGGTGACCTTCACGGTCATGTCGTGCGGGAGGGTGAGTGTTCTGTTCACCCAGTCGGCCGACTTCCCCAGCACCCGGGAGTTCCGGATCAGTGCGACGGCCTCCCGGTCCTCCGGTTTGGCCGTCCGGGCCTCGTAGACGACGGTGACCCTGCCGGAGCGCGTCGCCTGGGGGAGGGGCACTGCTCCGGGCCCCCGCCCGGCGTCGCGGACCTCGCCGCCGCACCCGGTCACGAGGGCGGCCACGGCGAGGACCGGCACGCCTGCGAGGACGATGCGCGCCCGCTTCGGGCGACCGGCGGTGTTCGGCATCCTTGGTCGGCTCCCGTCGCGTTTTCCCCCACCGATCCTCCGGCCGTCCGGAGGCGGGCGCCCGTCAGGTAGTCCGTACGGGGGACCGTCACCCGCGCTGCGTCTCCTGGGCGAAGCGCAGCAGGAGCAGGGCCAAGTCGTCGGTACGGGGGGCTCCGCCGCGGGCGTGGCCGATGAGGTCGTCCGCCAGCGTGCGCACCGGGTGGTGTTCGGGGGTCGCGGTGATGCGGGCGGCGACGGCCGCGATGCCCTCCTCCAAGTCCTCGCCGGGAACCTCGACCAGCCCGTCGGTGTACAGGGTCAGCAGGGTGCCCGGCTCGAACGGGATCTCCACGGCCGTGTACAAGGCGTGCGGGTCGATGCCGAGGAGCAGCCCGGGCGGTAGGTGCAGCATCTTGGCCGGCCCGCCGGCGTGGCGCAGCAGCGGGGGCGGGTGGCCGGCGGTGGCGAGCTGGGCGGTGTGGGCCGCGAGGTCGATGTGGGCGTACACGCAGCTGGTGAACAGTCCGGGTTCGAGGTCGGTCAGGAGCCGGTTGGTGCGGGCGAGGACCTCTGCCGGCGGATCGCCGGCGGTGGCGTGGACGGCTGTGCGGACCTGGCCCATGAGGGCGGCGGCGTTCACGTTGTGACCCTGGACGTCGCCGACGGTGGCCGCGACGGTGGTGTCGTCGATGCGGATGAGGTCGTAGAAGTCGCCGCCGATGTCGAGCCCGTGCGCCGCCGGCAGGTAGCTGGCGGCCACTTCGAGGTGCGGGACGCCGGGCAGGGCGTGCGGCAGCAGGCCGGTCTGCAGGCTGTGGGCGAGCTGGTGGGTGGCGTCGTAGAGGCGGGCGCGGTCCAGGGCCTGGGCGATGAGTCCGGCGAGGGAGATGAGGATCGCCCGTTCACCGGGTACGAACGTATGGGGGCGCGCGTAGGCGAGGATGAGGGTGCCGATGGGCTGGCCGGATGCGATGAGGGGCAGGAAGGCCCACGCCGCCATGCCGTCCGCTATCACCACGTCCGGGAAGGCGGCCGCGAGCTCGTCGGCGTCCGTGAAGAACAGCGGCTCGCCCGTGCGCAGACCATGGGTACTGGCCGTGTGGATGCCGAGCGGGATGCCGTCGTGGCGGGCCATGAGCTCGGCCGTGTAGCCGCGGTAGCCGACGATGCGCAGGCGCTGCTCCTCGGCCACCAACAGGGCCAGGGCCTGGGCGCCGAGCGCGGGGACGAGCATGTCGGCGGCCTGGTCGACGACGTCGCGGGCGTGGACGGCCTCCGTGAGGGCGGCCGCCAGGTGCATGAGCTGGTAGAGGGCGGTGGCCCGACTGGGTGAGGGCTCCGCAGGAACGGCCGTCGGCGCGTCGGGCGGGTGCACGGCGGGCGGGTGTACGGGTGGCTCCACGGGCTCGTCGGCGGTGACCGGGGTGATGCGGACGCTGATCCCGGTGTCGTCCGGGTAGAGGTCGAAGCGCAGGGAGCGGCCGATCGGGGTCGTGGCAGTGAAGCTGCGCGGCATTCGGCTGATCGCTGCGGCCCGGTAGTGGTCCTCGATGACGGGGGTGTCCATCCAGGTGAGCGCTTCCCAGGGGAGGGCCCCGCGGAGCCGGGAGACAGGTGCCCCCAGCATGTCGGCCGCCTCGGCGGTGATGAAGGTGATCGTGCCGTTCAGATCGAGTGCGCAGTTGCCTTCGGGCAACCGGCGGATGAAGGCCATGGCGGCGGCCGCCTCGGCCGGTCCGGGTGTGGGAGGGGGAAGCGGTCGCAGCATGACCGGGTGCGCCGGCGGACGGACGGGGTGTCCGGCGTCGGCCGCCCGGCGCAGGTGGTTCGCGAGACGGCCGCAGGCCGAGTCCACGGCGGCGCGTTCCCGTTCGGTCAGGTGGGGCGCGTGGGAGCCGGGCCACAGGAGGACGAGACCGGCGCCGGTGGGCTCCGCCGCCTCGGGCACCGGGTCGGGGACGAGGGGGGCGGCGGCGAGGGCGAAGTCGTACGGGAGGACGAGGCCGAGGCGCGGGTAGCGCCGGGCCGTCTCCTCCTGGCCGCCCAGCCAGACGAACCGCCCGTCGCGGACCGCGTCGGCCACCGGAATGGAATCGTCCATGACGACTCTGGACCAGGGCAGCGCGAAATCACGGGCCAGGCCGAAGGTCATCGCCAGATGCAGGACGCGCCGGCTGGGGTCGGGAAGGTAGAGCATGCCGACGGACGCCCCCGCCTCCGCACAGACCTCCATGAGGGCCTCGCCGAGCGCCCGCTGATCGGCCCGGTCGACGGCCTCGGCGGCCTCGGCGGGTCCGGAGGGCTCGGGTGGCTCGGGCGGCTCGGCCCCCGGTTCACGCCCTGGAAGGTTTCGCACCCGTCCATGGTCCCCCCACACCCCGCCCACGGTGCGGCACCGGCCCACTGCGGCGAGCCCCGCGCGTGGGCCGGGCCGCGGACCGGCCGCACCTGGTCGACGGATTCCTTACGGGAACCGGCCTGACCATGGACTGCTGACCACGATCAGACCGACATCGCGAATTCACGCTCGGCAACCGGGCGACCGGCCGACGGATTCGCCCCGATCTCACTTGCGGAATGAGATCGCATCCCGACCTAAAAGGCGTCAGTTGACAATGATGTAATTCAGCCGTACCTTCAGATTCCTTTCCCAATGGACCTCTGCTCGGACAATGATCCTGCCGTCGCCATGGGGTGCAACGTTGTGGACCTCCATTTTCGCGTCGCCGATGAAGGGGACCCCTTCACTATTGAGTTCACAGATCGAGACGGCGACCTGACTGAACGAATTGACCTGCACCGTAGGGAGCCTGACCGTGAGGAAAAAATCTCCGTGAAAGTTGAACTCCTCAAAGTGCCAAAAGGTGCTTGAAGGAACGCCCGAGCGAATGACCTTGTCCGTGTCGCTGCTGCCTGCATTCGGCTCCTGCGGCACCGCGGCATGCTGGTAGTGGGCCGCACTGATTTGGCGTTCGTTTCCTATAAAAGCCATGATTCTCTCATCTCTGGTTGGCGAAGCGTATGGAACATGTCTGGGAAATGGAGGAGCGCGAGGCCTGCCCGCACCCTTCCTTCACCCATGACTCCATTACGTCGCACCACCAGCAATTCGGTCACGTCACGGCAACGCGTACCTTGACAATCCTGCGAACGCATCCGGCTCTCCGGACAACGCCGGGTGCAGTCCGGCGGCCAACGAGGCCAAGCGCAGTAGCACACTCCCGTCAGCCGCGGGCTCGTCGGATCCGGCGAAGCGGGCACAGACCGCGTACGACCCTGCGCGGTGGTTCGACGCGAAGTGATCGCGGTAGGCGCCGGGTCGGTCGCCGGCCTGCTGAGCGGTGAGCCCTCACCCCCAACCCGGTAGGGGCCGATCTCGCCACCAGCAGCGAGAAGCGGCGCGGGGAGAAGAGGTACGCCGCGATCAGCTGCTGTGGGCCCTCACGGACGAGAGAAGGGTGGCCGCCCCCCCGACCGGGACCGAGGTCTGGCACGGGCGGGTCCACGGGCGCGCCGTGGCCGACTCCGTCGCCTGTACGCCCGGACCGGCGCGGACGCGCCCGCCAGGCCCACGGTGCTAGGTGGCAGTCAGGCCCTGTTTCCGATCCCCAAACTCGGGCGGTTGGGGGCCTGATCCGGCGGGTGTCGGCTCACGCTAGTCGGGTGGGAGAGCGTCGGTACCAGGAGACCGACGAGCGCTCCCTCCCCACTGCCTGATTCCAGCGGACCCAAGAGGCCGACCCGCACCGGGTTTCTCAGGGTCGGCGTCCGGCCCAGGCCACCAGCCGGTCGATGGCCGGGGCCTCGGGGCCCACGGCCACCACCTCCGCGAACGGGATCCGCCCGCCGCGGGTTTCGGCCGGCAGCGCGCGGCGTACGACGTCGATCACACGCTCGATGAGGGCCGCATCCCAGTCGGGGTCCTGCCCTGTCGCCCGGGCCAGGTCCCAGGTGTGCACCGTGAGTTCGTGGGTGTAGACGGCCGCGGCGACCGCGCCCGGCACGACGCCGATCGGCAGGCGCAGCTGCCGGCCGAGGATACCCGGATCCGCCCACACCTTCGCGACCTCGCGGGCGCCCGGCTCCCAGGCCGCCGCCCATGCGCCATCGGCGATCTCGTCGGCGAAGGACGGGACGCTGAACGGGTCCTCGCCGCGCCCGATCACCGAGATCCGGCGGACGACGGCAACCAGGTGGCTCGACAGTCGCCGTACGTCGAATTCCTCGCAGGGGGTCGGGGCGTCGTACTGGTCGGGTCGGACGGCGGCCAGCGTACGGCCCGCCAGCTCGACGGCAGTGGCGAGGTCGGCCCGCGGATCGAAGGAGGGAGGGGCGGGTACCGCGTGGGTGGAGTCGGACGGGGTGGTCTCGGTGAGCTGCTCGATCTTGTTCATGCCTTCATCCTGGAAGCAAAAGTGGCCACCTTCTGGCCAGTTTCCCGAAGAGAATGAAAAACGACGACGAGGACACCCACGCAGGAGGAAAGAGGCACATGAGAGCCGACAGACTGGTGGCGACCCTGCTCTTCCTCCAAGAGCGCGGCCGCGTCACCGTCCCCGAAGTGGCCGCCGAACTGGAGGTGTCCGAGCGCACCGCACGCCGGGACCTGGAAGCCCTGGCCGCGTCCGGCATCCCCGTCTACTCGCAGCGCGGCCGCGGTGGCGGCTGGTCCCTCGTCGGCGGGGCTCGTACCAACCTCACCGGGCTGACCGCCGACGAGATCCGGGCGCTCTTCCTCGTCACCAGCCCCCTGTCGGCCACCCCCGAACTGCGCACCACCCTCCGCAAGTTGGTCCGGGCCCTGCCGCCGACCCTGCGGGCACAAGCCCATGCCGCGACCCGCGCGGGGGTGGTCGACGCCACGGACTGGTCCCGCAACGCCGTCACCGCCGATGCCGCCCACCGCACCGCGCTCCAGGGCGCCGTCGTGGACGGGATCCGCGTCCGCCTCGGGTACGCGGGCGTCGGCAAACCGGCCGGCGAGCGTACCGTCGACCCCCTCGGGCTCGTGGCCAAAGCGGGCGTGGACTACCTCGTCGCCGGTACGGAGAAGGGCCTGCGCACCTTCCGGCTCAGCCGGGTCACCTCCGTCGAGCCGACCGGCGAACCGGTCGTCCGGCCGCCTGACTTCGACCTCACCACGGCGTGGCGGGCACTCTCCGGAGCCTTCCAGGACGGCATGCACGCGGTGTCCGCCCGGGCCCGCGTCCACCCCGACACGCTGGCCCTGCTGCAACGGTTCCTCGGCGGCCGCGTCCGCGTCGGCGGTCCGCTGCCCGACGGCTGGACCGAGGTGTGGGTCGACGGCCCGGCCGCCAAGGCCCTGGCGGGGCATCTGGCCGGGCTGGGGGCGGGGGTCGAGGTGTTGGAGCCGCCGGAGGTACGGCAGTGGCTGGCCCGGATCGGCGCCGAACTCACGGGGATGTACGCGGGGGAGGAACCGCCCGCACCGTACGGTCGGTAGATCATCCGCGGGCCCTCGCCGCGGCCGGCGGGCTGTGGCCGCTGCGCTTGGTGGCGCCGGATCAGGCCGGACGTGATCGATGCGGATCGCCGGGCCCGACCCAAGGGACGGCCCGAACGGCTACCGGTACGCGACGGCCGAGCGGGCACACACGTGTGCCGTCCGGTTTGCAGTCGTGCCCGGTCCGCCATGACATGGAAGGGGGAGCACGGCCGTGCGCACAGCGCTCCGCGGCGAAGCGACAGCGAGGCCGGCGCGGGGCCCTCGTCGCGGAGAGGAGCCGACCATCATGGCACCGTCACTGAGCGTCAATGTGTTCACCGCACCCGAGAAGGAGCTGGTGGCCGAGCGGTCTCGGCCCTTCGGCCCGCCACCGGCCTGGGACCCGATGACCTCGACCCTGATCTTCGGAGAGCACGACGCGGTCCTGGTCGACACCCTCACCACGGCCGACGAGGCCGAGGCGCTGGCGGCCTGGGTGCAACTGCATCACCGCAACCTGACCACCATCTACATCACCCACGGCCACTTGGACCATTTCGCCGGCCTGAGCGTCCTGCTGCGCCACTTCCCCGACGCCCGCGCCATCGCCACCCCGAAGACGGTCGCGTACGCGCGCACGCAGGTCGAACGACTGCCGGTCTACCGCAAGCTGTGGCCCGGCCGGCTCGCAGCCACCATTACGGTGCCCGGCCCCTGGGACGAGGAGACGTTCTCCCTGGAGGGGCACGAGTTGAGGATCATCGAGCAGGGGCGGACCGACGCCGTCGACTCCACCTCCGTGCACGTGCCCGCCCTGGACCTCGTCATCGGCGGGGACGTCCTGTACAACCGCTGTCACCTCTTCGTCGCCGCCACGACACCCGAAAGCCGCGAGAACTGGATGGCCGCTCTGGACCGCCTCGCGGCCCTGAACCCGAAGATGGCGATCGCCGGCCACAAGAAGCCGGGGGCCCCCGACACTCCCGACATCATCACGGCGACCAGGCAGTACCTCACCGACTTCGGCCGCCTTCAGCAGCAGGCCGGCAGCGACCAAGAGCTCTACGACGCCATGACCGCGCTGTACCCCGGCTGGGTCAGCCACCAGGCGTGGCTGATGTTCGGCTTCTGAGGGAGAGGGTCAGCGAGGGAAGTCCCCCACGGCCTTGCCGAGGTCGCGTTCGAGCTCACCCGGGGTCTGGAGGCCGCGCTCCGCAAGGTAGTTCAAGCGCTCCCGGCTTTCGGGCGCGGCGACCAGGCTCTGGAACGTCGCGGCATCGGAGCGGATGTGCGCGGGGGACGCCAGCGAGAGGTCGTTGACGGCACGTTTGGCAGCCCGCACTCCTTCGGGCGGGAAGCCGGCGATGCGTTTCGCCAGACGCTCCACAAAGCCGTCCAGCTCGGTGTCGGGGAGGGCGCGGTTGATCCAGCCGTAGCGCTCGGCGGTGTCGGCGTCGAAGTCGTCGGCGCCGACGATGGCCTCGATGGCTCGTGCCCGGCCGAGCCGCCGCGTCAGGTGCTGAACGCCGCCCGCGCCGGGCAGGGCGCCGGTGCCCGTCTCGAACTGCCCCAGGACCGCGTTCTCGCGCGAGGCGAAGATCATGTCGCACGCCAGGGCGAGTTCGTCGCCACCCCCGCGCGCCCGCCCGCGCACCTTGGCGATGGTGATGGCCGGGACCCGCGCCAGCTTGTCCAGGAACATGCCGAGAGACGCGTCGCCGGGACCACCGGCCTTCGCGGCTTCTGCGGTGTACTGCGGGACTGCGGTGAGGTCCACGTGCGCCGAGAAGTAGTCCGGCGAGGCGCTTTCGATGACGACGACACGCACAGCATCAGGGTCGGCGTACAGCGTGTCGACGAGAGAGACCAGATCACGGACCAGGTCGACGCCCAGAAGGTTGAGGGGGCCGGCGTCCAGGGCGGCGAACAGTACGCCGTCCTCCAGTCGGGTCCGGATCGACGCGTAATCGACACGCATGACGGCTCGCTCCTGCGCAGTGGGGGCAACGCGTGGGGGCGTTGACGTCACCCAGGTCTCGGGATGAACCCGCTGCCCGCGGCCGACGCAGTCTGTCCCCGCTCCCCAGCATGCGCCCCACTGCACCACTGGCGCATGCTGGGAGGTGGAGACGAGCGCCTCCCTCGAAGAGCCCTGCAGCGGCACTCCTCGATGAGCTCTCCTGAGGTGATGGGGGTGCTGACCGAACGCCAGCCCCTCACGCGTCAAACACGCTACGAACGGGACCCGTCGGCGAACACGGTCACCGTCACCACGTGCGACTCGAAGCCTTCGACGGAGGCCGGCAGGCCGTTTCGCAGCGACACGGTTCTACGCTTCGGTTCATGACGACTCCCGACTGCTACATATGCGGCAAGGAAGCAGATTTCGACAACCTCCCACCACGCGAGTGCATGGCGTACGACCAGCACTGGCGGGTGGCCCACGCCTTCAACACCGCAGTCCCCGGCTGGCTGGTGCTGCCGCGGCGCCACGTCGCCGCAGTCCACGACCTCACCGATGCCGAGGCATCTGCCCTGGGCATGTGGCAGGTCAAACTCTCCCGGGCGCTCCGGAGCATGACTGGTTGTGCCAAGACCTACGTGGCCCAGTTCGCCGAGGCCGAAGGCTTCGCCCACGTGCACTTCCACATCGTCCCGCGCATGGCAGATCTGCCGCGGGAGCATCGCGGGCCGGGCATTTTCGAGCTGCTTCGGCGACCAGAGCAGGAGCGGGTGACGGCTGACCAGGCAGACCGCATAGGCCGCTCGCTGCGAGCTCACCTGCACGGGCAGCCGAACGCTCGGTAACCAGCTCACGGAACCCCGGAGCGGGAGCCACCACTCCAGCGGCGCTCGACGGTCGCGTTTCCTCGCGCCGCGCCGACCATGCGGCGGCACACACGGGTGGCGGCCCGCGCCACGATCTGCCTCCGCTGGCTGCCCGATGCCTGGCTACGTGGTGTGGGGCAGCATGCTGAAGGCTCCCGTCGCGCGGACGATGGTCCTCTGCTCATCCTGAGAGGCGGGCCCGTAGCGCGACAGGCGCCCGCAGGATGAATACGGTTACGGCCGGCGGGCATTCGTCCAACGTGATCGAAGCTGAGCCTAGTCAGGGCCAGGATCCGCCCGCGCAGGCCGTCCGGGCAGCGCCGGTCCGCGCCCTGCGCGCGTCCTACCAGGCCCTCGCGGCTGTCGTGGCGCCGTTGGAGGACGAGGACTCCTGGCTGCCCACCGGCTGTACGGGCTGGGCCGTTCGGGACCTGCTCTTCCACTGCCTCATGGACTGCCAGCGCGGCCTCGTGGCCCTGCACACCCCGGCGCCGGGACCGGTGGACCGGGACGCCGTCACCTACTGGAGCGACTGGCATCCCGATACCGAAGGCGCGGCCAACGGCCGACGCTGGGCGCGGGTCTGCGCCGGCATGTTCCTGCACTTCGACCAGTTGCGCGGGCTGTACCTGGAGACCGCGGCAGCAACCCTGAACGCCGCTGCCGCGACCGACCCCGACCTTCTCGTCTCGACCCAGGGCCACACCCTGACCGCCGGCGACCTGATGAGCACCCTCACCGTCGAGGCGACCATCCACCACCTCGACCTCGTCGCCTCACTCCCACACGCCCCCGGAGCCTCACCGCCCGGACTGGCATGCGTACGTGCCACCCTGGACGGCCTGTTGGGCCGCCCGGTACCGCTCGACTGGAGCGACGAGCACTACGCACGCGCCGGCACGGGCCGCCTGCCCCTCACGGACGCCGAAAAGCGAGCACTGGGACCGGACACCGCGTCCTTCCCCCTGTTCGGCTGACAGCACCCGAGTCGCACACTGCTGACGTGTCAGCCGGAGGTGACCAGTGCGTCGTACATGGGGGAGGTGCCGTGGCTGACGTAGGTGCGGATGGCGGTGAGGTATTCGTCCCGGTCGACGCGTCCGTCGCCGTCGGTGTCGAGGGCGTCGAATGCCATGCCTGCGTTGTCGGTGTTGTTGCCGAGGATTCCGCGCAGACGTGAGAACTCGATCCGGTCCAGGGCGCCGTCACCATCGGTGTCGGCGAGGTCGAAGAGGGACCCCAGGGCTTCTCGGCAGACGTCGTCGAACGTGCCGGCGCCCGCCCAAGCCGCGTATTCGTCGAGGGTGACCTGTCCGTCGCCATTGGCGTCCATGGAGTCGAAGACGCGCCCGTGCAGGGTACGGGCGGATGCGACGAGCGGGTCATTGCTGTCGCGGCCGAGCTCGGCCGCTGCCCGCTCGGGCCGGGCGAGGTACTCCCGGCGGGAGATCACGCCGTCGCCGTCCGTGTCGAGCATGCGAAAGATGTGCTCCCTGGCAGTCATGACGTCCACAGAATTGCCCCTTTTGACGGTTGAGGAATGGCAGTTCACCCTCATCACCCCTCACCGTGTCCGGCCTGCGGCCCCGCTAACCGGACAGGGAGTTCCCCTCACCCGTTCGTGCCAACGGTCAGGCGGCGGGCGTGGCCAGGGGGCGGCCCTGACGAGTCGACAGGATCACGACTCCGTATCTGAATAGGAAACGGAAGGGAAGAGTCCGTTTTGCGTGGTCAGCAGCCGGTAGCGTACGCGCGTTCGATCACGTACACGTCACCAAGGAACCCTTCATGGCCACGCCTCCCGCGCCGCAGTCCCCCGAGCAGCCCGCCGCTCCCGGCACGTTCGACGCCCCCGTCGCGCCGTCCGAGCCCGCGAAGAAGAAGGGCGGCCTGGGGAAGAAGATCCTCGGCGTCGTCGTCGCCATCGTGGTCGTACTGTTCTGGCGCCTGGGCCTCCCCTACCTGACGGGCGAGGCTCCGGTGCACGCGAAGGCCGGCGACTGCGTCGTCGTCACCGGCCCGGAGAACAACCCCAAGGTCGAGAGCAAGGGCTGCACCGAGAAGGTGGGCGACCTCTACAAGGTCGTCAAGGTCGTCGACAACTCCTTCGACCTCGACAAGTGCCAGGGCGTGGCTGAAATCGCTCTCGCGCAGCAGCTCGACGTGGACAAGTTCGTCCTCTGCATGGAGCCCGTCAAGAACTGACGCCCCCACGCGCGGCCGCAGGGGCCGGACCCACCGGGGTCCGGCCCCTGCGGCGCTCCGGGCACCGAACAGCGGCTCGACGAACTACCCGACGGCAGAATCCAACGCGGCGTACCTGGGGGCGATTTCCCGCACCGGGTGAGGGTCGGCATACCGGACAGGGTGGGTGGCGGGCCGAGTACCACCACCTCAGAGCGCGGCCTGGACCACGCGAATGGTCCCCCGGCCTTGAGCGCGACCCGGGCCGTGGCGGTCTCCTGCGTGTCCGGGGGAGGGGATCGGTGTGCTCTCGCGAGCTGGGGGGACTTCCTAACGAGCCTGCGGAAAGGAGATGCTGCAGGCATCGTTTTTCGGGTGAGAGGTGGGGGCCGTGGAGGGTTCTGAGGGCTTGGCGTTAGCCGCCGTGCAGGCGATGACGGCAGTCGCGACTGGGGCGGGCACAGCTGTCGGGCAGGCTGTGGGCGAGGTGGTGCGTGCCCGGCTCGCCCGATTACCGGCCGGCCGCGCCGCGGTGGACGGGCTCGACCAGAGTCCGCAGGACGTGGCAGCGGCAGACATGGTCCGAGGGGTTCTCCAGGAGGAGTTGGCCGGCGATCCCGAGTTCACCGAGCGGCTGCGGCACGCTCTCGTGCCGCCACAACCTTCCTTTCCTCCGCACCACACCAGTGGCAGCATCGTCGTCGGATCCAGCAGACTGCGCGGCAGTCACCTCGCTCTGGGCCCCTTGACGATCAGCAACGTCCGCAATTCCAAAGGGGCGTTGGGCGGGTTCGCGGCTGTGGCTGTTTTGGTGCTCGCTCTGGCACTCTACGGCGGCGTACAGCTGGCCACCGGCGGTGACCGAGACCCGCAGGGCTGGGACCCCCTCGCGCCCAAGCCCAGTGCCGGCAGCGTGGCGTTACGCGACGCGAGTCAGGTTCTTCCCGTCCTCCCCGCCCCGGGGAGCTTGCCGACCGGATGGAGTGTGAAGAGCGGCTTCCCCGGGACGATGCAATGCCCGTCGGACGGTCCCGGTTGCGCGGGCACGTCGATCAGCGCAGTGGCGGAATACACCCCCGCCGGGGAGGTCGATCAGGTGAGGATCGAACTCCGCTCCTACCCCACCCCTGACGCGGCCGCCCAAGGATACGAGGCGCTCGTCCGGCAGCAGAAGAACCGCGGCTCCGGCCTGGACCCGATCTCCTTGCCCGACGTGGGAGGAGACGAGTCGATGGCGGTGTCCTGGGCGATCCACCCCAGCCCCGGTATGACGGAAGCGACAGGAGCCACCTCCGTGGTCAGAGTCGGTACGGTCGCTGCCACCGTCTACCTGCGCGACGAAGGCGCCGGCGGTACGGACCTCGACGTCCTCCAGGCCCTGACCGCTGCCATGGCCGCCCGTATCGGCGAAGCCGTCTCCGGCCAGGAGCCGCAGAGCACCATTCACCTATGACGGGGCTTCGTCCGGCTCTCAGTCCGCCGACGAGCCGCGGGACGGGAGCCGGTCAGCTCATTCGCCTCCGCCCCTCTTGGAACCGAGCTCGCCCGGCTTCTTCGGCACCCACGGGTACCCGGCGGTGGCTTCCTCGGGGTCCGGCTGGCCCATGACCACGCGCCAGCCGTCCTCGCCCGCGGTCCGGACCTGAAGTTCCTTGATCTGGCCGGTGTCGTGGAAATACAGCACGACCACCTGCCTCGTGGAACCCGAGTCGTAGAACTCCGCGGTGACCTTGCCGCGGGCTCCCTCGCCGAACGCCGCGATCCAGTTCTCGGCGGTCTTGCGCGGTTCACCGTCGGTCCCCAGCGCGGCGAGTTCGCCCGCCTTGCCGTCGGCGATCTCCCACACCGCCCGCTGGGTGATCTCCAACGTCCCCCGGCTCGGGTATCCGACCCCGGCCAGCGGCTCGTGCCGGGAGTAGGCGTCGTCGTAGCCGAAGTTCGAACCGTCCGAGCAACCCGTCAGGACGCAGACCGCCAGCAGACAGCCCAGGAACGCGGCCTGACCCTGGCCCCTGCCCGTCACGACCGCCGCATGGTTGTCCACACCCTCCCTCTTCCACTTGAAGAAGAGCAGGTCACCGGAGCGCAGGGAATTGACGTCGGTCACGTAATACGGGGAGCGGTAGCCGAGGAGCTGCCGGCGCAGGTTCTCCGCGCCCGACTATGCGATCCAGTGGGTGGTCCCCCAGGGCCCTGTTCCGCGGCGTCTTGCCGTATAGAAGCGAGTAGCCATACGTCCTCGGTCTTTCTGCGAGTACCCGATGATCTAGGTACGAGAGGAGCAACGTAGGGCTCTGACCAGGCAGTTCCTTCCCGGAAACGGGCAACTGGGGCATAATCTCGCCACGGTGACTCGTTTCTGGTGTGCGAGTGCCTACGCACCCCGCAGCACCTCCCGGGCCCGCCTCGCGCGCCGCGTCGTCCCCGGCGGACAGCCGGTCTGGTTCCGGCAGACCGGCCGCCTCAGGCTGAGAGAGGGCTTGTCGGCACCCTGGCCACAGGCCGTTCGCGGAGGTCGTGTGGAATGGGTGCCATGGGGAGAGGGAAGAAGCAGCAGCGGCCCGGCATAGGCATGCCCGAGCGGGTCCTCGTCAGCGCGATCGCGCGGGACCGCCACGGGCCGGCCGTGCAGGTCGACCGGGAGCCGCTGCCGGACGGCGGCCGGGCCGGGCGCGTACGCGAAGGCGTCGCCCGATGAACCGTTCCGATGCCGTCACGCCCCCGGAGCACTGGCGCTACGGACGCCACCTCGAGGCGCTGGCCGTCGCGCCGGGGGAGGGCGCCGAAGCCGAGGCCGTGGCCGCCGTGCTGCGCGATCCCGATCCGGTGATGGCCGAGAGCGCCGTCGTCACCCACCTCGACCGCAAGGCGGCGCGGCTGCTCGCCGACGAGGCGTTTCCCGCCTGGGCCGGGGCGATGGCCGAGGCGCTCGCGGGGCGGGCCTTCCCCGAGCGCCGGCTGCGGGAGTGGATCCTGCTCAAGGCCATCACCCGGGGCGAGGCCTGGTCCGCCGCGGAGCTCACCGCTGCCTCCGACTGGTGTCAGCGCACCGCCGCCCAGTCGCTCACCTCGTACGAGGCCCTGCGCCTGCTGGCCGCCGGCGCCCGCACCCGCCGCGTCCGCAACGCCGCGGCGGTCCGGCTGCGCAGGCGGACCGCCGTCTGAAACGGCCGGCCGCGGCGGGCACCGCGGCCCGGCCCGTCACACGCCCCGCCCCGTCAGACGCCCCGGCGTACCCGGGCCGCGCGGCGGGCCTCCGCCTGCTGGCGGGCCTCCACCGTCTTGCGGGACTCCTTGCCCTTCCCCGGCCGGCCCGGCCGGGTGCCGATGCCGCGGAAGCCGAGGTCCGACCCCGAGGGCCGGCCCTTGGCGTCGGTCGGCGCGGAGCCGGCCAGCGGCACCCCGGGGGCGGCCTTGGCGCCGGTGATCCGGCTCAGCGCCGCCTCACCCGAGCGGACCTGCGTGATCGTCGGCCGGATCCGGGCGTCGGCCATCAGCCGGACGATGTCACGGCGCTGGTTCGGGGTGACGAGGGTGACGACCCGGCCGGTCTCGCCCGCGCGGGCGGTGCGGCCGCCCCGGTGCAGGTAGTCCTTGTGGTCGGCGGGCGGGTCCACGTTGACCACGAGGTCGAGGTCGTCGATGTGGATGCCGCGCGCGGCGACGTTGGTGGCGACCAGGACGGTCAGTTCCCCGGTCTTGAACTGGGCCAGGGTCCGGGTGCGCTGCGGCTGCGACTTGCCGCTGTGCAGCCCCTCCGCACGTACGCCCATGGCCCGCAGGTGCTTCACGAACTGGTCGACCCCGTGCTTGGTGTCGAGGAACATCAGCACCCGGTTGTCCCGGGCCGCGATCTCGGTCGCCGCCGAGACCTTGTCGGCCGCGTGGATGTGCAGCACGTGGTGGTCCATCGTGGTCACCGCGCCCGCCTGCGGGTCGACGGAGTGCGAGACCGGGTCCTTCAGGTACTGGCGGACCAGCTGGTCGACGTTGCGGTCCAGGGTCGCCGAGAACAGCATCCGCTGCCCCGCGTGGTGCACCTGGTCCAGGATCTCGGTGACCTGCGGCATGAAGCCCATGTCGCACATCTGGTCGGCCTCGTCGAGCACGGCGATCTTCACGCGCTCCAGGTGCACGTCCCGACGCCCGACGAGGTCGCTGAGCCGCCCCGGGGTGGCCACCACGACCTCGACGCCGGTGCGCAGGGCGCTCACCTGCCGCCCGATGGACAACCCGCCGACCACGGTGGCCATCCGCAGCTTCAGGGCCGCCGCGTACGGCTCCAGTGCCTCGGTCACCTGCTGCGCCAGCTCGCGCGTCGGTACGAGGACCAGCGCCAGCGGGCGCTTCGGGTCCGCCTGCTGTCCCGCCGTACGCGCCAGCAGGGCCAGGCCGAAGGCGAGGGTCTTGCCCGAGCCGGTCCGGGCGCGGCCGAGGACGTCCCGGCCGGCCAGTGCGTTCGGCAGCGTCGCGGCCTGGATGGGGAACGGCTCCTTGACCTCCAGGGAGGCCATGGTCGTCACCAGCTCGACGGGCAGGTCGAGCTCCGAGAACGACTCCACCGGTGCCAGTCCCGGCACCTTCGGCTCGTGCATCGTGAACTCGCCCTGCGGCCCGATGCTCCGGGGGGTCTTGCCGCCGGACTTGGCTCCGGGCTTGCCACCGCCCTTCACACCGAAGCGTCCGTGAACTGACGGGTTCCTCATGCAGGGCCTTTCGAAGCAATAAGAAGCAATAAGAAGCAATGACAAGCACTGAAAGCGATCAGTGGATGAAAAGAAGTTGGTCAACCGCCCATGGTACCAGCGGGGCCTAGGCCCCCTCGGCGTCCAGCTCCCCGGAGCGCACCTGGGCGCAGTGGGCGCGGACCTCGACCGCGGCCCGCTCGAACCAGTCGGCGATGACGGCGATCTCGTCGGGGGTGTAGTCGGCGAACAGGGCGCCGAGCCGGTCGTAGAACGGCTGGTAGACCGCCACGACCCGGGCGGCGGCCGCGGGCTCGGCCACCACCCGTACCCGGCGCCGGTCGGTGGGGTCCGGCCGGCGCCGGGCGTATCCGGCGCGCTCGAGGCGGTTGAGGACGCCGGTGACGGCGCCGGTGGTGAGGTCCACCAGCTCGGCGAGGTCACCGGCGGCCAGCGGGGTGTCCCCGGCTCCCAGGATGTGGCCCAGGCAGGTCAGGTCGGTGACGTTGAGCCCCAGCCGCTGTGCCACCTCCTGCTGGCCGACGATGCCCAGGGCGACGTACTGGTCCATGCGCGACATCGCCTCCGCGGCCGTGGCCGCGGGGCGGGGCTTGCCCTCCACGCAGATACTCCTTAGCATCTAAGTTACTTAGCTCGTGAGATAAATGAATCCTCTCTCCGAGCCTACTGCCGCCCGACCGACCAGGGAGAACCATGAGCGCGCACGGCCACGTCGATCTCGGCCACACGGTGGCCGGCTGGACCGGGACCACCCTGGCCCTGCTGGGCTTCGCCGGAGCGGGCGCCGCCGTCTGCGCGTCCTGGACCCCCGGGATCTGGCTCGGCCTCGGCGTCGTCGCCGCGGCCGGGATCGTCACCTGGCTCCTGCACCTCGCCGGCTGGGGCAAGCCGAGCGGGCCCCGCCCGGAGGCCGACTGGGACTGGCGCACCCGGGACACCACCGCCCGCGCCGGGCACGCCGACTGCCTGGGCTGCAGGGTCAGCGGACCGCGCCGAGCCGCGGCAGCAGCCCCTCGGCCTCGATCCGCCGTGTCGTTGCCCGCCGCGGATAGCAGCGCATGAACATGCGCGTGAAGTGCTCCCCGTAGTGGATCGCCGTGTCGTCCCCCGGCTCGGGCCGCAGCGGCCGCACCACGGCATCGAAGCGCGGCTCGTGGAAATAGGCCAGCGTGTGCCGCTCCCGGTCCGCGAGCCGCACCTTGTGCGGGGTCGACAGCAGCGCGCCGCCCGTCAGGAACTGCAGGATGTCCCCGGGGAACACCGTCAGCACCCCCGGTACGGGGGTCACGTACGACCAGCCGGGGGAGTCCTGGGCGAAGCCCGCCGTGCTCTCGCCGGGCAGCCAGTTGCGGGGGCGGCGCTCGCCGGCGACCGGCGGGCGCACGAAGAGGCCGCCGACCTCGTCCTGGGCGGCGATCACGAGCAGTCCGTAGTCGGTGTGCGCGCCGATGCCGCGCTCCGTCGTGCGCGAGGCGGCCGGGAAGCGCAGCACCCGCATGTGGTGCCAGCCGCCGCGGGTCAGCCCGGCGAGCCGGTCGACACCGGCCGGACCCAGCCCGAGGCCGGGGCCCAGGCCGAGCGCCACCAGCCGCAGCAGCCGCTCGCCGAGCGCGCCCACCCCCGCGAGGTAGGCCTCCATGGCCGCGCGGTACTCCGGATCGGGCCAGGGCACCGGTCCGTGGCACGGCAGCCGGCGGTCGGCCGTCAGGTCCGGGGTGATGGTGAAGATCTCCGACGCGTCCCGCTCGCCGGCCGTGACCTCCTCGCCGGAGGCGATGTACCCGCTGTACGAGGTGTCGTTGACGTACGCCGTCTTCTGCGCCGGCGGCCGCGCGAAGAACCGGCGGCTCGCCGCCATCGCCTCCCGCGTGCGTGCCCGCTGCCCCGCGTCGGCCAGGATCTGGAAGATCCCGTCCCGCTGCCAGGCGGCTGTCATCGCCCGGCCGAGGGCCTCGTCCGCCGCCGTCCCCGTCACCCGATCGGGCACCTTGAATGTCGCGAACCCGCTCATGTCCGTCCCCTCTCGGAGGCCTTCCGGACGGCCTCCGGAAGGAGCTGCTCCCCCTTTTCACGGACAAGCCGACAGGAAGTTCGAATGCGCGCCGCGCCACGGTTGGCCGCGTTCAGCGTGTGCTGTGGGGGACCGTTGGGCAGGATCGAGACGGCCGCATATGCGGCCCGCAGTGGAACGTTGAGAAGGATCAGCCAGATGGCAACAGGCATCGTGAAGTGGTTCAACTCGGAGAAGGGGTTCGGGTTCATCCAGCAGGACGACGGCGGCCCGGACGTGTTCGTGCATTTCTCCGCCATCGCGACCACCGGCTTCAAGTCGCTGGAGGAGAACCAGAAGGTCGAGTACAACGTCACCCAGGGCCCCAAGGGCCCGCAGGCAGAGCAGGTGGTCCCCCTCTCGTAGTGCCGCTTCACGAGCCCGGCCCGTGAGCTGAGCCCCGCCGGTCCCCGGCGGGGCTCTCGCACGTCCCGGTCCCGCCGCGGTCTCGTACGTCCGGGGCCCGCCGGGGTCTCGTACGTCGCGTCCCGAGCCCGGAGCGGGCTGCTACCCCGCCCGATGGAGGGCCAGCAGCAGGCGCCACAGGTGGTCCGCCAGGGCGCCCGGATCGGCGGGGACGGCGCCGTGCAGCCAGTCCGCGAGTACGCCGGTGAAGGCGGCGGCCACCGCCGACGCGACCAGGTCCGGGTGCGGGGCTCCCACGGCCGCGCGCTCGGCGCGGGCGCGTTCCCGCAGCTCCCGGTGGAGGCGGTCGCCGAGCGGGCCGCCGCCGCCCGGGAGGAGCAGGGTGCGGTAGAGCGGCCCCCGCTCGGCCGCCCCGGCCAGGAATCCGGCCAGTCCCGCGGGCGGCCGCGCCGGGGGCAGCGCCGCCGGGCCGGTCTGCCAGGCGTGCAGGGCGTCCACCGCGGCGCGCACCACGTCGGCGCAGGCGTCCACGGCGAGCGCGGTGAGGTCCTCGTAGTGCAGGTAGAACGTGGCCCGGCCGACGCCGGCCCGGCGGACCACCGCCGCGACGCTGACCTCCGCGAGCGGTGTGGTGGCGCACTCCGCGAGCAGGCTCTCCCGCAGCCGCGCCTTCGTCCGGGCCGTGCGCGGGTCCGGTGCGCGGGAGTCCGCCGGGCTCACGCGGCCAGCAGCGCCGCGCCGAGGGCGAGGGCGCCGGGCAGGGCCTGGGCGACGAGGATCCGGCGGTTGGCGGTCGCGGCCCCGTACACCCCGGCGACGATCACGCAGACGAGGAAGAACACCTGCGTGGCGAGCGAGTCGATCACGAGCGACCAGATCAGACCGGCGGCCAGGAAGCCGTTGTAGAGGCCCTGGTTGGCGGCGAGCGGCGCGGTGAGGCGGGCGGTGTCGGCGTCGAAGCCGGACAGCGCGCGGCCGGGCGGGCGCTGCCACAGGAACATCTCCAGGACCAGGAAGTACGCGTGCAGTGCGGCCACGAGGCCGATCAGGATCTGAGCGACCGTGTGCATGGCCGCCTCCACTTCTGGGGGCTGAATGAGTGACGAACGGCTGACTGAAGGAACGCTATTTCCTGGACGACTGTACAGGAAATCTCGTCCGGGCCGTGGGGTAGGCCGTCACCCCGCCCGAGGCTCAGAGGTGGGCGTCCAGGAACGCCCGGAACTCCTCGCGCGACATCGGTCCCGCCTGGCTCGCGACCGCCTCACCGTCCTTGATGAGTACGGCGGTCGGCGCCACGGTCACCCCGTAGCGCCGGGTCGGCTCCGGGCACCGCGTCATGTCGGTGCGGACGGCGGTGAAGCGCGTGCCGTACTCCTCGGTCAGTTCGCCGACCACCGCGTCCATCGCGCGGCAGGCCTCGACGGCCTTCGGCCAGCTGCCGCAGAAGTAGGCGAGAACGGGTCCGGTCGTCATCGACAGGATGAAATCGAACTCCTGGTTCTCCAGTGGCTGGTGCACCCGACGTGCCATGCGTGTCGCTCCTCGCTCGTACGCCCCCCGAGCCGGAGGGCGGCCCCCATCATCGCCGCATTGTCAGTGGCACCTGTGAAGCTGATCGACATGGACGACAGGATGCTCCGGCGCCGGGTCTACGGCGCCGACCACGAGGACCCCGACCCGGGCCCGCGCCCCGACCACGCGTACGGCGAACTGGTCGGCGGGCCGCTCGACGGGCTGCTCCTGGACATCACCGGCTGGAGCGCGGCCCGGCTCGCGGAGGAGGCCCGGCTCCCCACGGAGATAGGACGGTACGGAGCGGGCGGCCGCGCCCACTACCTCCGCCGCGCCGGCGACCCGGCCCATTGGGACTGGACGGGTGACAGTCGCTGACGTCCCGGTGGCCGGCTCCGGAAAATCTTCGAAGAATTTCCCGGGAGCTGTCGATCCGGGTGTCTCCCGTTCGACGCAGGGGTGAGAGGCGGGGACAGCCCCCGCCCTCCCGACCGAGGAGTCACCATGCCGCGCTTCCTGACGCTGATCCGCATCAATGAGCAGGAGCTCACCACCGACACCGAGTTCCCGCCCGAGTTCCTGGAGAAGATGGGCGCCTACATGGAGGAGATCACCAAGGCCGGGGTCCTGCTCGACACGGCCGGCCTGCTCCGCACCCCCGAGGGGACCCGGGTGAACTGGTCCGGCGGGAAGATCAGCTACACCGACGGCCCCTTCACCGAGACCAAGGAGGTCGTCGGCGGCTACACCCTGATCCAGTGCAAGGACAAGGCCGAGGCCCTGGAGTGGACCAAGCGGTTCCTCGAGATCCACCCGGCGGAGTGGAACGTCGGCGCCGAGGTCCGGGAGATCGAGGAGATGTGATCCCGGGGCGCTCGCGCCGCGTTTGCCCCGGCCCGTCACGGCTGCTCTGATGGGTGGCCGTGACGGCAGTGAGTGCGGCCCAGGCGGTCGAAGCGGTGTTCAGGATCGAGTCCGCGCGGATCATCGCCGGCGTCGCCCGGATCGTGCGGGACGTCGGCATCGCCGAGGAGATCGCCCAGGACGCCCTGGTCGCGGCGCTCGAACAGTGGCCGGAGTCCGGCGTCCCGGACCGGCCGGGCGCCTGGCTCACGGCCACCGCCAAGCACCGCGCCATCGACCTCGTCCGCCGCAAGGAGACCTACGCGCGCAAGCTCGCCGAGGTGGGCCGCGCCCTGGAGGACGTACCGCCGCCGGCCGAACCGGCGGACCCCGAAGACATCGACGACGACCTGCTGCGCCTGATCTTCACCGCTTGCCACCCCGTCCTGGCCACCGAGGCCCGGATCGCCCTCACCCTGCGGCTGATGGGCGGGCTGACGACCCAGGAGATCGCCCGCGCCTTCCTGGCCACCGAACCCGCCGTCGCCCAGCGGATCGTCCGGGCGAAGCGGGTCCTCGCCACGGCCGGCGTCCCCTTCGAGGTCCCCTACGGAACCGACCGCGAGGCGCGGCTCTCCTCGGTCCTGGAGGTCATCTACCTCATCTTCAACGAGGGTTACTCGGCCACCGCCGGGGACGATCTCCTGCGCCCCGCGCTCTGCGAGGACGCGCTGCGCCTGGCCCGTGTCCTGGAGGGCCTGATGCCCAGGGAACCCGAGGTGCACGGCCTCGCCGCGCTGCTGGAGTTCCAGGCGTCCCGGACCGCCACCCGCACCGGCCCCGACGGGGAACCGGTGCTGCTCGCCGACCAGAACCGGGCCCGGTGGCACCGCCTGCTCATCGCCCGCGGCGTGCGGGCCCTCGGCCGCGCCGGGAACGGCCCCTACTCCGTGCAGGCCGCCATCGCCGGCTGCCACGCCGCGGCCGTCCGCTACGAGGACACGGACTGGCCGCGGATCGCCGCGCTCTACGGCCGCCTCGTCCGGTTGGTCCCCTCGCCGGTGGTGGAGCTCAACCGGGCCGTGGCGGTCTCCATGGCCGAGGGGCCGCAGGCCGCCCTGCCGCTGGTCGACGCCCTGGCGCAGGAACCGGCCCTGAGCGCGTACCACTTGCTGCCGTCCGTACGGGGCGACCTGCTGGAGCGGCTCGGCCGGCGCAGGAGGCCCGCGCGGAGTTCGAGCGCGCGGCCTCGCTCACGCGCAACGCGCAGGAGCGCGGTCTGCTCCTGCGGCGCGCGGCCCGTCTCTGAGGACGGGACGACGACCCCCGGGCCCCGGGGTCAGCGGCGCCGCGCGTACGCGGCGACGTCCAGCGGGGTGCCCACCGGCCGCCGCGGCGGCGTCAGCGCGATGGGCCGGCGGAAGCCCCCGGAGCGGACGATCTCCTGGAGGGTGCGGCGCAGCGCCTCCTGGAAGTCGTCCATGGTCCGGCGGGCCGCCGGGGTGTCGACGTACAGGGAGTTCATGTGCAGCCCGTCCGTGTCCCGCTGGAACCACGAGCAGGCCCCGTTGGCGCGCGCCGACCACACGTGGGTGGTGGGCCGCCAATCCTCGTGGCGCTCGGCGCCCGGGCACCGGCGCATGTCGATGTACGAGAAGAAGTTCACCGGATGCGGCCAGGCGCGGGCGGCGAACTCCTCGGGCGCCAGCAGCTCCCACGCCCGCACGAACGGCACATCGACGTGGCCGATCATCTCGGTGAAGCCGGCCCGCACCGAGGCCATGACCTGGGCGAAGTCGCGGCCGGGGGAGGCGTCGAACTCGATGGGCATGGTGTTGACGAACCAGCCCACGGAATTCGTCCAGGTGTCCCGGCCTCGCTCGCTGACCGGCATGAGGCCCCGGTAGACGCCCGGCCCGCCGGCTTCGCGCAGACACACGGCGACGGAGGCGAGCACGCCCATGAAGGGCTTGCCGCCGACCGTCAGGCAGGTCTTCTCGAAGACCTCGGCCTCACCGGCGTCCAGCAGCAGGGAGGCCTCGTTGACGATCGGGTACATCCGGTCGGGCTCGACTCCCAGGTCGAGCGGGAAGCGCGGGAAGAACTCGCCGGCCCGGCCCATGAACTCCTTCCAGTAGTCCAGGCGTTCGTCGCGGGCGTCGATCGACAGGTAGCGGCGGCGCTGCTCGTCGGCGAAGTCGAGGTAGCTGGGGGCGGGCGGCAGTTCGACGTCCTCGCCGCGGCACAGGCCCTCGTACGTGGTCATCACCTCGCGGGCGACGATCGGCATCGACATGCCGTCGCAGACGATGTGGTCGAAGGTGAGGTAGACCGTCGCGGAGTCCTCGCGGATCACCGCGCCCATGATGAACAGCGGCCAGGCGAGCGTGTCGATGCTCTGCTGGAACCGTTCGACGAGGAATCCGTTCAGCAGTTCGGCGGTCTCGAAGGTGCCCACGTCCAGGGGGTCGAGGGCGAGCCCGGCGGGGTCGAAGGGCTCACAGGCCAGCTCGCCGGCCAGCCGGCGGAAGGCGCACCGCAGCACCTCGTGCCGCCGGACGAAGGTGAGCAGGGACTGCGCCAGGGCCTCCTCGTCGAGCGGGCCCGCCACCTCGAAGGTGACCGCTACCCAGGACGCGACCGGGTCGTCGGCCGCGCGGCTCTCCTCGGCGACGGTGAAGTGCTTGTCCTGGTTGAAGGACGCCTTCCTGCTCGCCGGATCGTCCGTGCCGCCGGCGTCCGCCGACGCGGACCGGAGCCGCCATTCGACCACCCGGCCGGGCGCCACGTGGTGCATTTCCAGAGGAAACTGCCGCATACCGTCATCCCTTCGTCCCCCGGATCAACCCCCAGGCCCTAACGACCCCCGGCCCGGGGAGGTGACGAACCACTTGCGGCGGGCCGGATGCGGGGGCGTGCGCGGGGGGCGCCGACGCCCTGCTCGGCCCGCCGTGCCGTGCCGTGCCGTACGTGGCCTGCACGCCAGGGGCAGCTGATGCGGATGTCGCCCGCGTCGGTGGTGCAGGTGCCGGTGCCGTAGCCCGCGCGGATCGTGTCGTTGCCGGTGGTGGCGCCCGGGGTGCCGGAGGCGGTGTCGCCGGTGCTGACGGTGGCCGGCGCCCCGGCCTTGGTCACCGACACGGTGCGCCCCCTCCGCGAGAGCAAGGGGGCGGGCGTAGGCCGAGGGGCGGGGCTTCCCGGCTCGTCCGGCTCCGGCCGTCGGGCACACGCCGTGTGCCGGCGCCGGTAGGGGGCAAACGGCGTGCATGACCGTACCCAAGACCCCCGTTCTCGTCCTGGACAGTGCCGAGCCCGAGCTGCTGGCACGGTTCTACGCCGAACTGCTCGGTGCCACCACGGGACCCGCCCCGGGTGACGAGGGGCTCATCCTCGTCACCGGCCGCGCCGGCGTGGTACTCGGAATCCGCCACGACCCCGACCACGCACCACCCAGCTGGCCGCTCCCCGAAGGTTCCCAACAGGCCCATGTGTGCATCCTGGTGGAGGCGCGGCACCTGGACGACGCCGAGCGCGAGGCCGTGTCCCTCGGGGCCCGCCCGGTGGCCGCGGAGGGCGACGGCAGCATGCCGGGCAGCCGGACCGGCCTGCGCCGCTACGCCGACCCGGCCGGCCACGGCTTCGTCCTCTCCGCGGTCCCCGAGGACGTCGCACCCCAGGCCCCGCGGGCCGACATCCCGTGACAGGTGGCGAGGGGGCCCTCACCTGACCCGGAGCCCGGGCCGGGGTGCCCGGTCAGGGCCCGGACCGAGTCGTCGACCAGCTGCCCGTGGCCGCCGCCCCCGGTGGCCGCCGGGCTTCGATCAGCGGTCGCCGGTGCGCCGTTCCAAGGGAGTTGCTACTGCCGAGTTGCTCACACTGAAGGTCACGCTGCCGGCCCGGTAACGGTCGTCCGACCACTCGATCGGGCGACCGGTCGCCGTGGCGGAGACGTGCCGCTGGCGCAGCAGCGGGCTGCCGCGCCGGACCGCCAGCAGCCGGGCGTCCTCGCTGCCGGCCGGAAGGGCGTCGATGAGGTGTTCGCCGTAGTGGGCGACGACCCCGGAGTCCTCCGCGAGCCGGTTCATGATGGAGCGGCAGTCCTCCGGCATCGCCTCCACGGCCGCCGCGACCCAGTCGGGGTAGGCCGTCCGCTCGACCATGGTGGGCTCCCCGTCGAGCAGGCGCAGCCGCAGCACCGCGAGGACCTCGGCGCCCGGTGCCACCGCGAGCCGTTCCGCCTCCTCGGTGGTCGCGGGCCTGCGCGTGCGGGAGAGGAAGCGGCTGGCGGCCTCGTGCCCGACCCCGTCGGCCCACTGGGCGAAGCTGTTCAGCTCGCCGAAGCTGTGCCTGCGCTCGTGGCGCAGGACGATCCTCCGCGCGCCCTGCCGGGAACCGATCAGTCCCTCGGCGGCGAGGGTGGCCACCGCCTGGCGGACCGTGCCGCGCGACGCGGACCACCGGGCGGCCAGGTCGCTCTCCGAGGGCAGTTGGGAGCCCACCGGGTGCTCGCCGGAGAGGATCGCCCGGCGCAGCGCGTCGGCGATCTCCAGATACCGGACCGTGCCCATGCCCTTCGCCCCCTGATCGGTGTGTGCGGATCACGCGGATCACCCCGTCGATTCTGCACTCATGATCATTCCAACATGCCCTGTCACGACTTATTCCGGTCGTTCTCATCTCTTCGTCGAGCCGTGCTCCCGGAGACGGGCGCCGTTCACCGTCCGTACAGCGGGCCCGGGCGAACTGGTGCCAACTTGTTCAGACAAGTGAACCCACCCTCGTCTCCGGGAGAGACCGTGCTCAGTTCCTCCGCCCGTCGCGGTGCGGCCGTACTGCTCAGCGCCGCCGTACTCACCACGCTCAGCGCGTGTGGTGCGGCACCCGACCAGAAGTCCGGTGGCGCCGGCGCCACCAAGACCGGCGTACAGCCGGGCGCCGCGGCCTCGGTGGCCGACTTCGGCTCGATGGAGGCCCTCGTCGCCGCCGCGCAGAAGGAGGGCAAGCTCAATGTGATCGCGCTGCCGCCGGACTGGGCGAACTACGGCGAGGTCATCAAGGCCTTCGAGGCCAAGTACAAGATCAAGGTCAACAGCGAGAACCCGGACGCCTCCAGCGCCGACGAGATAGCCGCCGTCAAGTCCCGCAAGGGCCAGGACCGCGCCCCCGACGTGCTGGACCTCGGCATCGCCTTCGCCCGCAGCGGCGCCGCCGAGAAGCTCTTCGCCCCGTACAAGGTCACCGCCTGGGACAAGATCCCCGGCTCCCAGAAGGACGCCGACGCCCGCTGGTACAACGACTACGGCGGCTACGTCTCCATCGGCTGCGACGCGGCCCGCATCACCACCTGCCCCAAGACCTTCGCCGACCTCCTCAAGCCGGAGTACAAGGGCAAGGTCGCCCTCAACGGCAACCCCACCAAGTCCGGTTCGGCCTTCGGCGGCGTCTACGCGGCCTCGCTCGCCAACAAGGGCTCCTTCGCGGACATCCAGCCGGGCATCGACTTCTTCGGACAGCTGAAGAAGAGCGGCAACTTCATCCCGGTCGAGTCCACCCCGGCCACCGTCGAGAAGGGCGAGACGCCCATCTCCATCGACTGGGACTACCTGAACGCCGGCTACGCCGAGCAGTTCAAGGGCAAGGGCGTCGACTGGAAGGTCACCGTCCCCGCCGACGGCGTCTTCGCCCAGTTCTACTCGCAGGCCATCAACGTGGACGCCCCGAACCCGGCGGCCGCCCGCCTGTGGATGGAGTTCCTCTACAGCGCCGAGGGCCAGAACCTCTGGCTCAAGGGGCACGCCCGCCCGGTGCTGCTGCCCGTCATGACCGAGGACGGCACCGCCGACAAGGACGCCGTCACCAAGCTCCCGCAGGTCCAGGGCACCCCCGCCTTCCCGGCCTCCGCGGAGCTCGACCGGGCCAAGGCCACCCTCGCCGAGAAGTGGGACAAGGCACTCTCCTGATGTCCACCTCCGACTCACACGCCGCCGGCGGCACCGGTCGCCGGCGGCGCGGCCCGCGCACCTGGCTCGCGGCCCTCCCGCTCCTCGTCTTCACCGGGCTCTGCTTCGGCATCCCCCTCGGCGCCATGGCCTTCGGCGCGGTCACCCGCACCGACCAGGAGAGCGGCGCCACCCGGCTGACCGGCGAACACCTCACCCGCTCGCTCCAGGGCCCCTACCTCGGCTCGCTGGTCGGCAGCGTCCAGCTCTCTGCCCTCACCGCACTCGTCGGCGCAGTGGTCGGCGTCGTGATCGCCCAGGCCGTCGTCACCTCCCGCTCCAAGGGCCTGCGCAGCGCGGCACTGACCGCCTCGGGCGTGCTCGCCAACTTCGGCGGCGTGCCGCTCGCGTTCGCCTTCATCGCCACCGTCGGCATCTCCGGAGTCGTCACCCAGCTCGCCGATCTCGGCGGCCTCGGCTGGAACCTGTACTCCTTCACCGGCCTGACCGTGGTCTACCTGTACTTCCTGATCCCGCTGATGGTCCTGGTGATCGCCCCGGCGCTGGACGGACTGCGCCCGCAATGGCGCGAAGCCGCCCAGAGCAGCGGGGCCACCGGATGGCAGTTCTGGCGCCACGTCGGCCTCCCGGTGCTCGCCCCTTCCCTGCTAGGCGGGTTCGTGCTGCTCTTCGGTACCGCCTTCGCCGCCCACGCCACGGCCGCGGCCCTCGTCGGCGGCTCCGTACCGCTCGTCACGCTCAAGATCGCGGACGCGCTGTCCGGGAACGTGCTCACCGGCCAGGAGAACGTGGCGCTCGCCCTCGGCCTCGACATGATCCTGATCGCCGGCCTGGTCATGGCGGTCTACCTGCCCCTCCAGCGACGGAGCGCCCGATGGCTGCGATGAACACCCCCGCCCCGCCGGCCCGGGCCACCCCGCCCGCCCGCCTTCCGGTGCAGGACCACCCGGACCGGCCGGTGCGAGGAACCTCCGAGGATTCGCGCCCCGATGCCACCCCGCGCGGCACCCCGGCCCGGCGGATCCGCGGCCCCCGCCGCCCCGGGATCTGGCGCGGCGCCGTCCTCGCCCTGGCCGGCGTCTACTTCCTCGGCCCGCTCGTCGCCTCCTTCGTCTTCACCGTGCACGTGCCCGGCCAGGGCGTCAGCTTCGAGGCGTACGGCGAACTGCTCTCCGCCGACGGCTTCACCGAGAGCCTGCTGCTCTCCCTCGGCCTCGCCGCCGCGACCATCGCGCTGTCGCTGCTCCTCGCGGTGCCCGCGCTGGTGGCCGTACGCATCGGCTCCCCACGGCTGCGCCCGGTCGTCGAGGTGATGTGCATGCTGCCGCTGGTGGTGCCGCCGATCGCCCTGGTCACCGGAATATCCACGGTGCTGCGCTGGGGCCCCGAACACCTGTCGAGGACCCCGCTCTACCAGACCTTCATCGCGGTCCAGAACGAGAAGTTCCCCGTCGTCCTGGTCCTCGCCTACACGGTCCTGGCACTGCCCTTCGTCTACCGCTCGCTCGACGCGGGCATGCGCGCCGTCGACGTGCCGACGCTCGTCGAGGCCGCCCGCAGCTGCGGCGCGAGCTGGCCGTACGTCGTCCTGCGCGTGCTCCTGCCGAACCTGCGGGCCTCGCTTGCCGGCGCCGCCTTCCTCACCCTGGCGCTGGTGCTCGGCGAGTTCACCATCGCCTCGCTCCTCGGGTTCCGGCCGTTCGCCGTGTGGATCGTCTCGATCTCCGGAGCCCAGGCCCGCATGTCGGTGGCCGTCTCCATCCTCAGCCTGCTCATCACCTGGCTGCTGCTGATCGCCCTCTCACGGGCGGGGACCACCCCCTCCACGGCCACGGCCGCCCCCGCCACCACCTCCCGCAAGGAGTCCTGACCCCCATGCCCACCACCCTCTCCGCGCCCGGGAAGCCGGCGGACCACACCGCCCCCGCGGACCGCACCGAGCAGCCGGGCGGCGCGCGCGTCGAATTCCGGGGCCTGCGCAGGGCGTTCGGCTCCACCGTCGCCCTCGACGGACTCGACCTGACCGTCGAGCCCGGCGAACTCCTCGCCCTGCTCGGTCCGTCGGGCTGCGGTAAGACCACCGCCCTGCGCGTCGTCGCCGGCTTCGAGCAGCCCGACTCCGGCGAGGTCCTCGTCGACGGACAGGACATCACCCGGGTCCCGGCCAACCGCCGCGACGCCGGCATGGTCTTCCAGTCGTACAGCCTCTTCCCCAACCTCACCGCCCGCGACAACGTCGCCTTCGGGCTTCGCGTCCGCAAGGTCGGGGCGGCGCAGCGCCGCGAACGCGCCGCCGAGCTCCTCGACCTGGTCGGCCTCCCCGACCACGGCGACCGCTACCCGCACCAGATGTCCGGCGGCCAGCAGCAGCGCGTCGCGCTGGCCCGCGCCCTGGCCCTGGGCCCGCGGGTGCTGCTGCTCGACGAGCCGCTCTCCGCGCTGGACGCCAAGGTACGGGCGAACCTGCGCGAGGAGATCCGCCGCCTCCAGCTCGCCCTGGGCATCACCACCGTGTTCGTCACGCACGACCAGGAGGAGGCCCTGTCGATGGCCGACCGGGTCGCCGTCCTCAACGCCGGCCGGCTGGAGCAGTGCGCGGCCCCGGCCGAGCTGTACGACCGCCCCGCGACCCCCTTCGTCGCCGAGTTCGTCGGCACCATGAACCGGCTGCCCGGACGGCTCGCCGACTCCGGCCTCGTGGAGGTGGCGGGAACGCGCCTGCCGGTGGACGGCCCGGTGCCCGCGACCCCGGACGTGGAAGTGCTCGTACGACCTGAGAACGTCACAGCGACCGCCGACGCGCAGGGCACGGCCACCGTGGTGTCCGCCTCCTTCTTCGGCTCCGTGACCCGGCTCCACCTGGAACTGCCCGGCGGGGTACCGGTCAAGGCCGACCTGCCCTCGCGGGACGCGGGAGCCCTGGTGCCCGGTGCGCGGGCCGCCGTGGGACTGGCCGAGCGGCCCGTGCTCGTCGTGGCCAGGTCCGTGTGAGCGCCCTCGCCGCGGTCCTCTTCGACATGGACGGCACCCTCGTCGACACCGAGGGGCTGTGGTGGCGGGCCACCGAGGAGGTGGCCGGGGGCCTCGGCCACCGGCTCACCGACGTGGACGCCCCCGAAGTGGTCGGCCGCGCGGTCGAGGACACCGCCGCGCACCTCGTCCGGGTCTCGGGAGGGGGAGACCCGGACGAGGTGGGGGCGGCCCTCACCGACAACTTCTTCCGCCGGGTGGAGCAGGGGGCGCCGATGCGGCCCGGCGCCCAGCGGCTGCTGACCGCGCTCGCGGCGCAGGGCGTGCCCTTCGCCCTGGTCAGCGCCTCCCCGCGGGTGGTCGTGGACTCGGTCGTCGGGGGCTCGCTCGCCCACGTCCCCTTCGTGTTCACCCTGTCCGCCGACGACACGACGCGCACCAAGCCGCACCCGGACCCGTACCGGGCCGCCGCAGGACGCCTGGGCCTCGAACCGGGGGAGTGCGTGGCGGTGGAGGACTCGCCGGACGGCGCGGCCTCCGCGGAGGCCGCCGGCTGCGGGGTCCTGGTCGTACCCTCGCTGCTGGCCGTCCCCGCTTCACCGAAGCGGGTGTTCGCCCGCTCCCTGGAGGAGGCCACGCCCGAACTCCTGCGCAGCTGCCTGCCCGCCCCGACCTAGGACATCCGCGTCCTGACGGCGTCAGGAACCGGCGGCGCGGAAGGCCGTGGCGCGCACCGTGGTGCCGCAGAGCGCGAACTCCCCGCCGCCGTCGGGCGAGACCTGGAGTCCGCCGCCGCCCACGCCCACGACGATCGAGGGCGCGACGGTCGGCTCGGCGCCGGAGGCACAGTACCCGTCGGCCTCACCGAGCACCGGGGTGAAGGTCAGCCGGGTCCAGGCCCGGCCGCCCACCGGCAGCTCCACCGCTCGCGCCCGGCCCTGGGGGACCACGTTCAGGGGCTTGTTGCGGTCCGGCGAACCCTGACCGGCGAGGGCCACCGACGGGAACCCCTTCAAGGAGCACGCCGCGGGCCCTTCGTTGGTCACGGTGACCCGCACCTGACTGCCGCGGACCTGCCGGGCGTCCGCGCCGAGCTGTGTGCTCGTGCAGGGCGGGGCGGGGGCCTGCGGCCCGGCCGGCTGCCGCGCGGCGGCGCCGGGGCCCGTGGCCAGCAACAGGCCGCAGGTCACGGCGCCCGTCGCGAGCCAGAGGATCGAGGTCCTGGCGACGCCTGCACGCGTCGTGCCCTTCATACGGTCTCCTCGAGGTCCGCGGCAAGCCCGCTCACGCCGGGCCACATCTCAGCCTCGCACCACCCCTGCCCGACGGCACCCGTAGCGCTCTGACCTGGAGACGAGGCACCCTCTAGGAAGCCGGCAGGCCGAGAATTTCCAGGATGCCCTCCGCGTAGGCGGCGGGTCCCGAGCCGGGAGCCGCGGCGAGTTCGCGGCGGAAGCCCGCGGTCCCCGTACGGATGAAGGCGACGCACTGCCCGTGCAGTCCGGCCTCGTGGGTGCCGCCGTCGTCCACCGTGCACAGCAGGGCCAGCAGCGTCCACAGCAGCGCCTCGCGCGTCGCCTGCCGCGGCGGGTGCGCGGACCACACGGCCATCAGCACGGCGCACACCGCCGGAGCGGGCGGTTTCAGGTTCTCCGCGAAGAAGGCATGGCCCTCCAGCGCGTGGAACGCGGCCGGATGTCCCTCGGCGGCATCCCGCACGGCCGCCACCAGATGACCCGCCGACCGGCCGCAGCCGCACTCCGTCGACTCCCAGTCGTGCCGCGCGATCTCCGCCTCCACGGCGTCCGGAACCAGCGGACTGCGCGGCACGGCGCCCTGGCGCGGCAGAGCATGCTGCCGCTTCTCACTCCCCCTCATGGGGCACAGTATGAGCCCAGGGCGCGCGGCTCTGCGAGGGGGGTCGGAACCGGATCACCAGGGCCTTCGTCTGAGAGCCCGTGTGGATGAAACGAAGAATTCCGGCCTTGCTCCTCGCGCTGCTCGTGACCCAGCTCGGCGCCCTCGTCAACCCCGCGTACGCGTGCGGATGCGGGGCCATGGTTCCCGACGGCCAGTCCCGGCTCGGCGTCGACCGCGAGACCTCCGTCGTCCGCTGGGACGGCCACAGCGAGCAGATCGTCATGCGGTTCACCGTCCGCGGCGACGCCCAGCGGGCCGCCTGGATCATGCCGGTGCCCGGGCGGGCCACGGTGGAGCTCGGCGACGGCGACATGTTCGGCGCACTGCGGGACCTGACCCGGCCCGAACGCAAAGCCCGGTACTACTTCTGGCCGCGCGACCGCGACTGGCCCTTCTCCGCCGACCGCGATGACCTCGTCGGCGACGCACCCCTGCGCCCCGGGGACGCCGCCGTCGGCGTCGTCGGCCGCGAACAGCTCGGCGACTTCGACGTCGCCCGCCTCACCGCCACCGACCCGAACGCCCTGAAGGCCTGGCTGGAGACCAACGGCTTCACGCTCCCCGACCGCCTCGCCGCCGAGGTCCAGCCGTACGTCGACCAGCGGTGGGAGTACGTGGCCGTCCGGCTCGCCCCCCACCACCAGGGCACGGTGCTGCGCGGCGAGCTCGACCCGCTGAAGATCCGCTTCGACAGCGACCGGCTGGTCTACCCGATGCGGCTCTCCCGGATGGCGAAGACTCCCCAGTCACTCGGCCTGTACGTGCTGGCCGACCACCGCATGGAGCCCGCCTCCACCATCGGCGGCTCCGCCCCGAAGGTGACCTTCGCGGGCAGCGTGCACCCGAAGGACGGCCCGATCGCCGAACTGGCGGGCGGCAAGCCGGTGTTCCTGACCGCGATCGACCAGGAGTTCCCGGAGCCGGGCCGCATCGACGCCGACCACGAACTGCGCGCCACCGCGGAGGACACCCCGTACCGCCGGGCGGTCTACCACAACGAACTGCTCACCGTGGGGCCCGGCATCCCCGTCTGGCTCCTGACGGTCACGGCCGCCCTGGTGGCACTGGCGGGCGCCTGCTTCGCGCTGGTCCGACGCCGCAGCCGCAGCCGCCGCCGGCTCCGGCTCCGGCTCCGCGAGGACGGAGCCGCCTGAACTCCCCGCGAGGCGGCCCCGTCCCGGCCGGTCAGAGGGACCGGGGAGGCAGACTCCGCCAGAAAGCGCACTGGTGGTCCTCAGCGAAGGACGACGTCGCCCGCGTCGCCGACGGGTTCAGACTGAGGACCGTACCGGCGGCGGCGCCGGCCGGCGGCCACGCGGTCTGATCCGACACGACGGGGGCGCCGAAGCGCGCGAACGCGGCCCAGTAGCGCTTCATCCGGGTGCCGAGCGCCGCCTGGGCCGGGGTCAGCGGGCGCTCGCCCATCGTGAAGTCGTGCAGGTAGGCCAGCTCCGCGCTGTGCGCGTTCGACTCGTCCAGGCCCGGCACCTGCGCCCCCGCGAGCGTCGGCGACTGCGGGTCGTCGAACTCGTACACGTACGTCGGCACCTGGGACGCGAACAGCTGCGCCGTCCACGCCGTGTGGCAGGCGAACGTCGAGTCCGTCATGACGGCCGACAGCGCCAGGTACGGCGAGCCGTGGGCCGCGACCGGATAGCGGGCGAGCACCTCGGGACCCGCGGCCCCGTAGTCCGCCAGGACCTGCGCGGTGTACTGCTCAGCCGTCAGGTGCGGCTGCGTCAACGCCACGAAGAAGCGGGCCTCGGCGCGCGTGCTCCCGATCAGCACCGGCACCTTGTTCCACGCGCCGCTCCCGATGGCCTGCGCGGGCGGGACCGGCAGCAGCCCGTCACCCGACGCCGGGCCCTGGGTGGGCAGCGTACGGGCCGCCTCGACCAGCGCCGCACCGGAGGCGGCGCGCAGACAGGCGGCCACCTCGGACGCGGCGGCGCATCCCGCCCGCGCGGCGAAGGACCGGGCCTGCCCCTCGGCGCTCGCGCTGTCCGGCGTACGCAGCAGGGTGCACGGACCGCTCTGCAGCACGGCCCGGTGGAAGAGACCCGCGGCAGAGGGGGCCGCCAGCAGCGCACAGACCGAACCGCTGCCCGCGGACTGCCCGGAGATCGTCACGTTGCCCGGATTGCCGCCGAACGCCGCGATGTTCTGCCGGGTCCACTGCAACGCAGCGATCTGGTCCATGAGACCGAAGGAGCCGGAGTGTTGGGCGTTCTCCCGGCCCAGCTCGGGCAGCGCCAGGTAACCGAGTTGCCCCAGACGGTAGTTGATGCTGACGACCACGCTCTGGGTGAGATCGGCCATCGTGCGTCCGCCGAACTGCGTCCCCGTCCCCTGGCTGTACGCACCCCCGTGCATCCAGAGGACCACCGGGAGCCGGGCGCCGGGGCGAGCGGTCCGGGGCCGGTAGACGTCCAGGTACAGGCAGTCCTCGCTGACGGCGCGCGGATCGGCCAGGCCGAACGGCGAGAACTGGAGGCAAGCGGGGGCCTGTTGCACGGCTTCGCGCACCCCGTTCCACCGCGGAGCAGACCGGGGCGCCCGCAGCCGCGCCTCCCCGACCGGGGGAGCGGCGTAGGGAACACCGAGGAACTCCTGCGCGCCGTCCCGTGATTGTCCGCGCAGGCCGCCCTGCGCCACCGTGACGACCGGGCGCGGCGAGCCGGCGGCCGCCGATGCCGAGCGTGAGGGCGCGGCGGCCGCTGCCGGAAGCGCCGAAGCGAGCAGGGTCACCAGTGCGAGGGCCGTGCCGAGCAGGGGTCTTGCCGAAGACAGCCGACTGCGGGGCCTCTTCATCCGTCCTCCTGGAGTCGTGCGGGGTGCGTGGGTGCGTGTGTGAGTGCGCGTGCGTGCGTGCGGGGGCGTGGCGCGAGGCCGGGGCGGAGCGTCGGGCGTGCTCCGGCCCCGGCCGGTCCGCGGTCCTACGGACGGAGCCCGGCGAGCAGGGCCGAGGTCATGGCCTGGTCCGCCGGCCCGGTGTTCCAGTCGGAGTTCATCGGGCTGACGGCGATCCTGCCGGCGGCCACCGCCTCGACGTCACCGCCCTTGGCGGCGGGCTTCAGGGCCACCTTCACGCCCACCTTCCAGGTACCGTCACCCGCGTCGGTGAAGTCCGGCTCGAGGAAGTTCTGCGGGTCCTGGAAGGTGGTGGCCACACCGGCGGCCGTGCCCTTGCCGTCCGCCCCGACGACGGGGTGGTTGACGTTCAGGCCGACGCCCTTGGGCAGCAGGGGGCCGGACCGGGCCCGGACCCGCAGCCGGCCGATCAGCCTGACCGCGAAATCGAGCGTGGGACCCATGGCGTTGACCGTGGTGACCGGGTCGGGCGCGCTCAGGCCGCCGGTGCTCAGCGCGATGGCCGGCACGCCGCTCTCCAGCGCGGCGACGGCGCCGCCGACCGTACCGGAGTGGGTGGCCAGTCCGGCGACGTTCGGGCCGAAGTTGGTGCCGGAGACGACCAGGTCGGGGGCCTTGCCGGCGAACACCTCGGCCAGCCCGAAGGCGACGGAGTCGCCCGGAGTGCCGTCCACGGCCCACACCTTCGGCTCGGGGTGCTTCACCGAGATCGTGGGGGCACCGCTCAGCATCTTGGTGCCGGTACCACTCTGGTTGGTGAGCGGGGCGACGATCGTGACGTCGTGCCCGGCGGCTGTCAGCCGCTCGAAGGCCTTACGGATGCCGGGCGCGGTGTAGCCGTCGTCGTTGGTGAGCAGGATCCGCAGCGGACCGGCGGGCGGCGCGGCCGCCGGCTCCGCGGCCGCCGGCTCCGCGGCCGCCGGCTCCGCGGCTGCCGGCTTCGCGGCGGGCGCGGTCTGCGGCGCCGCGACCGCGGGTGCCGTGCCGGCCAGGGCCGGCGTGCACAGCATCAGGGCGGCCAGCGGCAGAACTCGCTTGCGTCTCACAGAGTGCTCCTTCAGAGCGGAGGGGGAGAGGTGAGGGTGGGCGGGGTGGTGCGGCCCGACGGGCGCGCGACCCTCGGCGCGCGCCCGCTGGAGCTCGGGCCGGGCGGTCAGCGCACGCTGCGGATCGGGAGGATGGCGAGCGCGCCGATCAGGGAGAGGGCTCCGCCGACCAGGAAGAGCGGGGTGTACCCGCCCAGCGCGGTGACGACGGCCGAGGCGACGAAGGGGGCGATGATCTGCGGTCCCGCGTTCGCGATGTTGAGGACGCCCATGTCGCGGGCGGCGTCCTCGGCCCTCGGGAGTACCAGGGTGACGAGTGCGGTGTCGACGGCCATGAAGCAGCCGAAGGCGAGGCCGTTGAGCGCGCTGAAGACCAGCATCCCGGTCCAGGTCGGGCTGACCACCGGGACCACCATGACCAGCCCGGCGAGCGCGGCCGATACGCCGACGAACACCTTGCGGCGGTCCAAGCGGTCGGACAGCAGGCCGCCGAGCACGGTGGAGAGGGCCATGGCGAGCATCGACACCGGAGTGAGGACGGCCATCGCGGCGGGCGGGGTGAGTCCGTCCGGCAGCGTGATGTGGTCGTCGAGGATGTACAGCTGATACCCGACGACGGCGAAGTAGCCGAGGACCATCAGGGCGCGGCCGATGAAGGCCCAACGGAAGTCGTGGCTGCCCAAGGCCGAGAGGAAGGCGGCGAGTTGGGCGCGCTTGGGCGCGGCCGACACCTCGACGGCGGGCTCGGTGCGCGGGACGTCGCGGCAGAACCCGGTGAGCAGCAGCGCGGACACCGCGACGATCGTACCGAGGATCAGGTAGCCGGTGAGTAGGTGCTCGGCGGTGTTGGAGGCGACGAGCACGCCGACCGTGCCGCCGATGGGCAGACCGAGCCCCACCAGCGCGGACGCGGTGCCGCGACGGGCTACGGGGATCCGGTCCGGGACGATCGCGGTGACCGCGGCCTGGTAGATGTTCATGGTCGCCTGGATCAGGCACCAGCCGATGCCGACGAGCAGCGCGGTGTTCACGCTGCCGAGCAGGCCCAGACAGACGAGCGAGGCCAGGCCGCCGCCCAGGATCCAGGGATTGCGGCGGCCGCTGCGGTCGGAGAGGGCACCGGCGATCGGGTTGAAGGCGGTGGCGAAGATCGCGCTGATGCCGCCGATCAGTCCCAGGACGGCGACCTTGTCATCGGGGGCGATCTCGGCGATCTGGGTGGGGAGCAGGACGGATCCGACACCCATGTAGACGGCCATCAGGGCGGAGTTGGCGACCAGCAGCAGGGGCAGCAGCCCCCGCTGGAGGGCGGGTTCCGGCTTCGGAGGTACGGGTGTGTCGAGGGCTTCGGGCGTGGCCATGAGGACTCCTCGGGGGACGGAGCGGGGAGGTGGCGGTGCGTGGGGGAGGGGGCGCCCCG
This sequence comes from Streptomyces sp. NPDC005533, assembly GCF_042871845.1. Taxonomy (NCBI): domain Bacteria; kingdom Bacillati; phylum Actinomycetota; class Actinomycetes; order Kitasatosporales; family Streptomycetaceae; genus Streptomyces; species Streptomyces sp. NPDC005533. The sequence continues at coordinate 258,410 of NZ_JBIAJH010000002.1, forward strand.
CGAGCGGAGGCCGGGCGGCGGTGTCACCGGGGGTGGGGGCGGACGGCCGCGGTTGACTTGATGTTGTTACACGTGTCACCAAGTGCGCTGGAGACTGTGTAGCACCCCTTCCCAGGGCCCGCCAAGGGCTGCGACGGGTCAATGCGCAGATCGTGACCGGCGGCGAAGCTGGCATGGCATGACGTGTAACCGGCCGATTAAGGTCGCTGCGCAGGGCCGATGTGTCAAAAAAGCCTCTTGTACTTGTGGCGGCGGTCACACATCGGCAATACTCCGTGCCGCACCGCGACGACCCCGCCGGTTGTCGGGGGTCGCGCGACGCGGCAACCCGTCCGACGCACGCGGCGAGCGCGTCCCCCTGAACCCCCGCCGGGCTCGTGCGGCCCGGCACGGCGCCCCCCTCCGGCTACCGCCGGGAGGCGCTCGCCGTCATCCGCCCAGCCGCCGCTGGGAGGTTCCCGCCGTGCCGAGTCCACGGTCCGCCGGCCCGCGCGGGGCGCGTCCGAGAGCACACCCGCCCCTTGGTTCGCACCTGGGGGTGCCCGGTAGGGCGTCCCTTTCCGGCTACCGCCGGGAGGCGCTCGCCGTCATCCCCCCAGCCACCGCTGGGAGGTTCCCGCCGTGCTGACTCCGCGGTCCGCCGGCCCGCGCGGGGCGCATTCGACCGCGCACCCGCCCCTTGACTCGCACCTGGGGGTGCCCGGCCGGGCGTCCCTTTTCGGCTACCGCCGGGAGAGTGGCGTCGTCGGCGCTCCTCGCCACCGGTGGGAGGTGCCGACTAGGTCGACCCCGCGTCCGCTGTGCGTTGTGCGGAGTCGTGTCGCCGAGGGAAGGCGGGTGGTCCGACAGAACACCCCTTGCGGTGGGGTGCCGAGCTCGTCGATCCCCTCGGGCTCGTGCGGTCCGGCAGGACGCCCCTCTCCGGCTACCGCCGGAAGGCGCCCGTCAACCGCTGGGGGGGGTGCCCGACTGTGTCGTTCGGTTGTCCGCCGTGCGTTCCGCGGGGTCGGAACACCCTTGGCTGCGATCCGGGTCGGGGGGCCGAGCGCGTGGACGCGCGGGGCCCGTGTGGCCCGGCGGGACGCCGTTTCCGGCGACCGCCGGGAGGTTGGACGTCGTCGGCGCTCCTGAGCCACCGCTGAGGGTGCCGATCAGGGCGGCGTCGTGTCCGCAGCGCGTTCGCGGGTCTGCGTCGCCGCGTGAAGCGGCCGGTCCGACGGATTACCCCTTGGCCGTGATCCGGGGCGAGGTATCGAGCTCCTGGGTCGCGCGGCGCCCGCGTGCTCCGGCGGGCGGCGTCTCGTTCCGGCTACCGCCGGGAGGCGCCCGTCACCCGGTTCCGTTGTCCGCCGTGCGTTCTGCGGGCGCGCTCCCGGCGCATTCCGCCGGCGGCCTTCCGCTGACCCGTCTCCATTGCTTCCGGCTCATCCGACCCCTTGATCCCCGACTCCCGACTCCCGACTGTTGGCCTCTGGTCCTCGGTCCCGCCTCCTTACTCCTGGTCGCCGGCTCCTCGCCCCTGGCCTTTCCGCCCATCGCTCCTTGCCCTGGCCTACGCCAGCCTCCAGCCACTGGCCTTCAACCCCCGGCCCCCGCCCATGGCCCCTGGCCCCCGCCCCGCCCCTGGCCCCCGGCCTCTGGTCTTCGCCTCCCCTGGCCCCCGCCCCCCGCTCCTGGCCTCTGGCCTTCCGTCTCCGCCTCCGGCTACCGGCCTCCGCCCCCGCGCCCCTGGTCCCTGACCCTCGCCCCGCCCCTGGCTCTCGCCCCGCCCCTGGCCCTCGGCCTTCGCCTCCGGCTTCTGGCCCCTGGGCTCGGGCCTTTGGCCCCTGGCCCTCTGCCCCTGGCCTTCCGCCTCCGGCTACTGGCCCCGCTCCCGCCCCAGCCTCGGGCCTCCGGCCTCCGGCCTCGGGCCTCCGGCCTCCGGCCTCCGGCCTCCGGCCTCCGGCCTCCGGCCTCCGGCCTCCGGCCTCCGGCCTCCGGCCTCCGGCCTCCGGCCTCCGGCCTCCGGCTCCTGGCCTTCGGCCTTCGGGCTTCCCGGGTTTCCGTTCTGTCCGTTCGTTCATCCGCTTGTTCCCGTCCCCGCTCTCGTGCTGCTTTCCGTGCGCCCCCATCGCGCGGCGAGGTGGCCGTGAAAGGCTCGCCGTGTTTCCTTCGCCTTCGCCCTCCTCCGTGTCGCCGTCACGGCCGCCCCGGCATCACCTCCCCGCCGGGCCGCCGCGTCACGCGCTTGCCTTCGGGGTCGGCCTGCTGCTCCTCGCGTTCCTGGTCGCCCTGCTGCTCCGGATGGATCAGCGGCCCTTCTTCCAGGAGCTCGACGACCGTTGGGCCGCCTCGGTGAACGACTCCGCCGCCGGGGGATCCGGCGGATCGGAGGGGGTCGGTGGGTTCGCCCTGTTCCTCGATCGGCTCGGCGGCCCCTTCGGTCTCGTCCTGCCGCTCGCGCTGATCGGCTGCCTCTGCGTCTACGGGCGCTGGCGCTCCGGGTTGTTCGTCCTCACCGCGGCCATCGTCACCAACCTCGTCCTCGTCCTGCCGCTCAAGGCGCTGGCCGACCGCCCGCGTCCCCCGCACCCGTGGGTCCTGGTCAACGACGGCTCGTACCCCTCGGGCCAGGTGTTCAGCGCGGTGACGCTGGTGATCGTGGTCGCGGTGGTGGTGTTCCCGCCGCGTGCGCGACGCTGGTGGTGGGCGATCGGGGCCTCGTACGTGCTCGCCATGATGGGGAGCCGGACCTGGCTGCACGCCCAGTGGCTCAGCGACACCGTCGCCGGCGTGCTCCTCGGCGCCGGAGCCTGCCTCGTGCTGTGGCGGGTCTTCGCGCCCTTGCTGAACGTGGAGGCGGAGCGGATGGCCTCGGACAGCTTGTGGATGTGAGCGGCGAACCCGAGGCGCGTCTCAATATATTGCGCAGTGTTGACGGGCGTTAAATTTCCACCATAACCTCGCTCTCGTCGCGCATCCGGTGCGCCGCGCTCAGGAAGGAACGGCTCATGCCCCACTCTCCAGATGAGGACCGGACGACGGTTGTGGACCTCCCCGCGGGGCGCCTGCGCGGCGCGACCGAGCGCGGGGTCGCCGTCTTCCGGGCCGTGCCCTACGCCGCACCCCCCGTAGGCGACCTGCGCTGGCGGCCCGCGCAGCCGCACGCCGGGTGGAGCGGCACGAGGGACGCCACCGTCGACGGTCCGAGCGCACCGCAGATGTACGTGGAAGGCGGCGACCCGGTGCTCGGCGGGCACGGGTCGCCGCCGTTCGGCGAGGACTGCCTGACCCTCAACGTGTGGACGCCCGCCGCCGACGGCGCCCGCCGTCCCGTACTCGTCTGGATCCACGGCGGCGGCTTCGTGTCCGGCTCCGGCTCACTGCCCGGCTACTCCGGCGAGACCTTCGCGCGCGACGGCGATCTCGTCGTCGTGAGCATCAACTACCGCATCGGGCCGCTGGGTTACCTCTACACCGGCGAGCAGGGGGAGCAGGGGGAGCAGAGTGAGAGTGGCAACCCGTGGCTCTCCGACCAGCTCGCCGCCCTGCGCTGGGTGAAGGAGAACATCGCCTCCTTCGGCGGCGACCCGGACCTCATCACGGTCGCCGGCCAGTCGGGCGGCGCCGTCTCCACCGCCGCCCTCGCCGGACACCCCGAGACCCAGGGGCTGATCCGGCGGGTGATCCTGCAGAGCCCGCCCTTCGGCCTGGACCTCCCCGGCCCGGACGCCTCCCTGGAGCGCACCGCCACCTACCTGGAGCTGGCCGGCGCCAAGGACCTGGCCGAGCTGCGCACGCTGCCCTGGCAGGAGCTGATCGGGGCGGCCGGCGGGCTCTTCGCGCGGACGATGCGCTGGGGGTACTGGCCGACGCCCTTCCTCCCGGTCGTCGACGGGGTCACCCTCCGGACCCACCCGGCGCAGGCGCTGCTGGACGGAGCCGCCGCCGACATCGACGTCATGATCGGCTGGACGAGGGAGGAGGCCAACTTCGGGTTCGCCCTCGACGAGGGGTACGCCGCCGCCACCCGGAAGCAGGTGACCGACCGCATCGCGGAGACCTTCGGAAGCGAAGCCGCCGCCGAGGTGTACGCGGCGTACGAGCGGACCCGGCCCGGGGCCCGTCCGGCCGACGTGCTGATGGACCTCATCACGGACGAGCTCTTCCGGGTCCCCGCCGTCCGGCTGGCCGAGGCGAGGGCCGCGGCGGGCAATCCGGTGTGGGCGTACCAGTTCGACCTGCCCACCCCCGCCTACGAGGGCCGGCTCGGCGCCGCGCACTGCTTCGAACTGCCCTTCGTCTTCGACAACTTCGACCAGTGGACGCACGCGCCGTTCCTGGCCGGACTCGCTCCCGCCGTCCGCGACGGCCTCGCGTACGCCATGCACCGGGCCTGGATCTCCTTCGTCCGCACCGGCGACCCGAACCATCCGGACCTGCCGCACTGGCAGCCGTACGACACCGGCCGGCGCACGACGATGCGCTTCGACTCCGTCGTCACCGCGCTCGACGACCTGGCGGGAGCCTCCCGCCTCCTGCACGGCCCCTCGCGCCCGTCCGGGCACCCCACCGCTCCCTTGATCTAACTCGTGTAACCTGAAGAAAGGAGCAAGCCGCGCAGAAGGAGCACCGAAGGACGTCATGGCCAAGGACACCCACGTCCCCGCGTCGATCACCAGCGCCGACGTGGCCCGCCTCGCCGGGGTGTCGCGCGCCACGGTCTCCTTCGTGCTCAACGACACCCAGGGCCACCGGGTCAGCGCGAGCACCCGCGCCCGGGTGCTCGACGCGGCGCGGCAGCTCGGCTACGTACCGCACGCCGCCGCCCGGTCCCTGCGCGCCGGCCGGAGCAACCTCGTCCTGATGCCCGCGTCGATCTCCGCGGTCGGCCGCCTCGTCAGCGACTGGGTCGACGACCTGCACAGCGAGCTCGACCACCTCGGCTACACGGCCGTGCTCCACGCGGGCCGTTTCGCCGACCCCGTCGACGCCGCCCGCGCCTGGGCCGAGCTGCGCCCCGCGGCCGTCGTCGCCCTGGACGGCGACCGCTTCACCCCGCAGGCGGCCGAGCTGCTGGGTCGCGCCGGGGTGCGCGGGCTGCTGGCCTTCGCGTCCCACCCCGTCGAGGGCGTGCACACCATCGGCTTCGACCACCGCCACATCGGTGCCGCCGCGGCCGAGCACCTCATCGAGCGCGGCCGGACCAGGATCGGCGTGGTCATGCCCCAGGAGAGGGGCCTCGGCACCCTCGCGCAGCCGCGCCTCGCGGGCGCGGAGTCGGTGGCGGCCCGGAGCATGGCGACCGTCACCCCGGTGGAACTGGCCTACACACGGGAGTCCGCGAGGGCCCTCGCCCGACGCTGGCCGAGCCTCGGGCTGGACGCCGTCTTCACGTACAACGACGAGTACGCGGCCCTGCTGCTCCACGCGCTCCGGGCCGAGGGGATCGTCGTACCGGACGAGGTCGCCCTCGTCGGCTGCGACGCCCTCGTCCTCTCCGCACTCCAGCAGCCCGCGCTCACCACGATCCGCCTGGACCTGCCGTCGGCGGCACGGATCGCGGACGCCGTGCACGAGCTGATCGAGACGGGGACGGCGACGCCCGTCCCGGCGGTGGAAGCCGTCCTGGTCCCGCGCCTGACCTCGTGAGCCGGTCAGGGGAGTGCACGAGCGCAAGCCGGTCCGCGTGCCGGACATCAGGGAGTTGACGTGCCTCCGAGGCTGAGACTGACCGCGATCACGCTCGACTGCGCCGACCCCGTGGCGCTGGCCGCGTTCTACCAGCGCGCCACGGGGCTGGAACCCCACCCCGCGTCCGACGGTGACTTCGCCGGCCTCACCGGCGAGGACGGGCTCTTCCTCGGCTTCCAGCGGGTGGAGGGCCACCGGGCACCGACCTGGCCGGACCACACCGTCCCGCAACAGGCCCACTTCGATTTCGACGTCGACGACCTCGACGAGGCGGAGGCGCTGCTCCTGGGGCTGGGCGCGACCAAGCCGGAGCACCAGCCAGGCGGGCGGCGATGGCGCGTCTACACCGACCCGGCCGGGCACCCCTTCTGCGTCACCCCTTCCCGGCGCGACCCGGAGGGCAGGCCCTAGAGGGCCAGGGGCTTCGGGCCGGACGGCGCGGTGGAGTCTTCGCGCGCTCCGCGTACGCGTTCCCGGGCGAGGGCGGGCCGGAAGAGCCACCAGACGAGCAGGCCGGCGCCCGCGCCCGCGGCGGCGCCGGCCACCGTGTCTGTGAGCCAGTGCGCGTGCAGCCAGGTACGGCTCCACATCATGGCCAGGGTGAAGGCCGCGCCCCCGTACCACCAGGCCCGCCGACGGGCGGCCGGGACCAGGAGCACGCCGATGGTGACCACGAGGAGCGCCGCGGTGGCCGCGTGGCCGGACGGGAAGGAGCCGTGGTCGACGCGGACCAGGGGGTCGGCCGGGCGCGGCCGGCCCACCAGGTGCTTGAGCCCTTGGACGACGAGCATGTTGCCGCCGAGGTAGCCGACGAGGAGGAAACCGGCCGACGTCCAGCGCCGGCGGACGAGCAGCACGGTCAGCAGGGTGAGCGGGAGGAGGGCGCCGAGCGGCCCGCCGAACCAGTTCAGGGCCGTGGCGGCGGCCAGGTACGGGCCCTCGTGGGGGCCGCCCATCCAGAGCAGCCAGCGTTCGTCCAGCCCCTGGAAGGGCGGATGCGTGACGTCGACACGGACCACGAGGGCCGGGACCAGGGCGGCCGCAAGGAACAGGAGGGCCGCGACGAGGACGGCGCGGTCGCGGCGCGGGGGTGGTCCGGTGGCGGCGCGGCGGGCGGCTGCGCGGGGGCCGTCGGGTCTGTCGTTCGGGGTGATGACCGGAGTGCCGGGCATGGCGGTGCCTCTCGCGGCCGTGGGAGCGCCCGCGGCCGTCATGCTCTGGAAGGAGGGGGAGGGGGGAAGGGTGCGGGGGAACGCGGGGGGCGCGGCCCGGCCGCGCCCCCCGTGGTGGAACGCCGTGCGCGGAACCGGCCGTCAGGTCCCCGCGCCGAGGTGCCGGGCCAGGAAGCCCACGCTCTCCTCGACGATCGACGTGATGTCCGGGGAGTCGAGGAAGATGTGGTCGGCGCCGTCCACGGGCTGCAGGACGACCTCGCCCCCGGCAGCCCGCAGGGCCTCGGCGAGGACCTCGCTCTGGCTGTACGGGACCAGGCCGTCCCGGGTGCCGTGCACCAGCAGGAACGGCGGCGGGGTCGAGTCCGCGGCGTACGTCACCGGGCTCGCCGTGCGGGCCGCCTCCGGGTTCTCCGCCACGGAGGCGCCCAGCAGGGCCTCGTAGGGATCGGGGAACTCCATCCCGGACGGCATGGCCGGCATCGGGTGCGCGGCCAGGGCGACCAGGTCGGCGACCCCGTACCAGTCGACGACCGCGAGGACCCCGGTGTCGCCGGAGCCGACGCCGTGCGTGCCCTCCAGCGCCGCGGCCTGCGGGCTGTGGGGGCCGACCAGTGCGGCGAGCGCCGCCAGGTGGCCGCCCGCGGACTCGCCCCAGACGCCGATCCGGGTCGGATCGATGCCGAGGGTGTCGGCGAACCTGCGGACGTAGCGGATCGCCGCCTTCACGTCGTGCAGCTGGGCCGGGAAGGGGGCTTCGAGGCTGTGCCGGTAGTCGATGGAGACCAGCGCGAGCCCGGCCGCCAGTACCGCCCCGTGCAGGAGGGTGGCGGGCACGGTCGGCGGCGGGTAGCGGCGGTCGCCGTCCAGCCAGCCGCCGCCGTGGATCCAGACGACCGCCGGGAACGGCCCCTCACCCGCGGGCACCTGGACGTCGAGCAGGCGGGGGCGGTAGCCCGGGGTGGTCGCGTAGGTGATCCCGTCGAAGCGGCGCACGCCGTCCGCGCCCGTCACGGGCGGCACGGGGGACTGGTACGGCGGGGGCGGCCAGGTCATGTCGGCGATGTCGAACTCGGCGGGTGGGGATTGCGTCATTGCGGCCCTTCCAATGCGGCGGTCCCGGCGTGGGCGGCGTGCAGGCTTCGCGTCGTATGTCCGAAATGCTTGCGCGAGTCACCGGGGGAGGCTAGCGTGTTACACGTGTAATCACGGACTCTAGCGACGCGTTTCCGCTGACGACAAGCCCAGGAGCCGTCCGACTTCTGGAGCAGTGGCACGAGACGCACCGGCGGATGCGCCGCCTTTCCCCTCCGGGAGCACGTCATGCTCACCACCCCCGCCAGTTCCGCCCCTCCCGCGGTCCGGAGCTTCGTGTGCTGGGTCGCCGACCCCGTCGCCGCGAGCGTTCCGCAGGTCAGGGCCCGGGTGCGCGCCACGCTCGAAGGCTGGCGGGTTCCGTGCGGCGCCGCCGACGTCCTGGTGCTGGCGGTCAGTGAACTCGTCGGCAACGTCGTCCGGCACGCCGGAGCCGGCCGGATGCGGGTCGGGGTGGCCGTCGGTGGAGGCTGGCTCCGGCTGGAGGTCTCGGACCGGGGTACGGGGCCGCCGCGGCTGCCGACCCCGCGCGCCGAGGTCGATCCGGAATCGGAGGGCGGGCGCGGGCTGCTGATCGTGCAGCTCCTGACGGCCGAGCTGGGCGGCGAACTCTCCTTCGTGGCACACGGGTTCGGGAAGTCGGTCCGGGTGCGGATACCCGCGGCCTGAGCGGTGAACGGTCGAGCGGTGAGCGGCTGCGCTGCTGCCCGAGGCGGGGCCGTGACTCTCGAATATCGCGAGAGATTGACGGACGCCAAATATTCGACATATCTTGCACCCGTCTCCCCGCTGCTCCCTGATTGAGGTGCCGCCCCATGGAGCTCTCCCCTTCCGCGCATGCCGATTCCTTCTGTCGCGACCGGCTTCCGCCCCCCGCTCTCTGGCCCGAACTCCACTTCGAGCTCCCGGAGTTGGACTACCCGGACCGGCTCAACTGCGCTCAGCGCCTGCTCGACGACGCCGTCGAACGGCTGGGCCCCGACCGCCCCTGTCTGCTCACCCCGACCGAGCGCTGGACCTACGGCGAACTGCAGCACCGTGCCAACCAGGTCGCCCAGGTCCTCACCGAGGACTTCGGTCTCGTCCCCGGCAACCGCGTCCTGCTGCGCGGCCCCAACAACCCGTGGCTCGTCGCCACGTGGTTCGGGGTCCTGAAGGCCGGCGGGGTCGCCGTCACCACCATGCCGATGCTGCGCGCCTCCGAGCTCGCCGACCTCGCCGACATCAGCCGGCCGCTGCTCGCCGTGTGCGACCACCGCTACGCCGACGAGCTCGACCCGGCCCGCCGCCCCGGCGACGCGGACGCGCCGGACCTGCCGGACCCGCCGGCCCTGCCCGTCCTCACCTACGGCGGTCCCGGACCGGCGGACCTGACCGCGCGCTGCGCGGCCAAGGACGGCCGCTACGCCACCGTGGTCACCGCCGCGGACGACGTGGCGCTGATCGCCTTCACCTCCGGAACGACCGGCCGCCCCAAGGCGACCCTGCACTTCCACCGCGACGTCCTCGCGAACGCCGACACGTTCTCCCGGCACGTCCTCAAACCCCGCCCGGACGACGTCTTCACCGGCACACCGCCGCTCGCCTTCACCTTCGGGCTCGGCGGACTGGTGGTCTTCCCGCTGTCCGTCGGGGCCGCCACGCTGCTGATCGAGCAGGCGCCACCGCTGCAACTGGCCGAGCTGGTCGCGGCCCACGGGGTGACCGTGCTCTTCACCGCACCCACGGCCTACCGCGCGATCATGGAGGGCGGGGCGGTGGACCGGCTGGCCGGGCTGCGCCGCTGCGTGTCCGCCGGGGAAGCGCTGCCGGCCGCGGTCTGGCACGAGTTCCACGCCGCCACCGGGCTGCGCGTCATCGACGGCATCGGCGCCACCGAGATGCTGCACGTCTTCATCTCCGCGGCCGACGAGGACATCCGGCCCGGTTCCACCGGCCGTCCGGTTCCCGGCTACCGCGCCGCCGTCGTCGACGAGCAGGGCGATCCCGTCCCCGACGGGCAGCCCGGTCTGCTGGCGGTCACCGGCCCCACCGGCTGCCGCTACCTCGCGGACCCGCGCCAGGCCTCGTACGTCAGGAACGGCTGGAACATCACCGGCGACACCTACATCCGCGACGCGGAGGGCTACTTCTGGTACGTGGCCCGCAGCGACGACATGATCGTGTCCTCGGGCTACAACATCGCGGGCCCCGAGGTGGAGAAGGCCCTGGCCACCCACCCCTACGTCGAGGAATGCGCGGTCGTCGGGGCCCCGGACACGCGGCGCGGCATGGTCGTCAAGGCCTACGTGGTCCTCGGCGCCGGAGTCCCGGCCGCCGAGGGGACCGTCCGCGAGCTCCAGGCCCACGTCAAGCAGACCATCGCCCCGTACAAGTACCCGCGGGCCGTCGAATTCGTCACGGAACTCCCGCGCACCGGCACCGGGAAACTCCGGCGCGGCGCACTGCGCGAGCGCGCCCTCTCGGACGCGGCGAGACCCGGCCCGGAGGAGCCGAAGGACCTGCGCGCGCCGTCCGCCCCGCAGGCATCGGCCTCGACATCGGCACCGCCCCCGTCCGCGCCGCCCAGCGTCGTCGTCGAACGCCGCGTCGAGTGGACCGACACCGACGCGGCCGGCCACTACCACCACTCCACCGTCGTGCGCTGGGTCGAGGCGGCCGAGGCCGTCCTGCTCCACCGCCTCGGCCTGGCCCACCTGTTCGGCAGCACGCCCCGGGTGCACTTCGAGGCCGACTACCGGGCCCGGCTCTGGTTCGGGGAGGCGGTACGCACCGAGCTGACGGTCACGAAGGTCGGTTCGGCCTCCCTGCACTACGCCTTCACCGTGCGCGGCGAACAGGGCGTGGAGGCGGCCACCGGCCGCATGGTCATCGCCCACTCGGCCGCCCACGCGAGCGGGTCCACCCCGTGGCCCGCCGACGTACGGGAACGGCTGGCCGCGGCGGGGCCGCAGCAACCCGAACTACTCACCACCCGCGCGCAGTCAGCGCAATCACCCGGAGGTACGGCGTGCGCGTCGCAGTCATAGGAGGAGGGCCCGGCGGACTGTACTTCGCGGCCCTCACCAAGCAGCTCTCCCCGCACTGGGAGGTCACCGTCTGGGAACGCAACGCCCCCGACGACACTTTCGGATTCGGCGTCGTCTTCTCCGACGAGACCCTCGACGGCATCGCCCAGGCCGACCGCGAGATCCACGCGGCCATGTCGGCCGAGTTCGCCCGCTGGGCCGACATCGACGTCCGCTACCGGGGCTCCACCCTCACCTCGGGCGGCCACGGCTTCGCCGCCCTCGGCCGCCGCCACCTGCTGCGGATCCTCCAGGGGCGCTGCGCCGCCCTGGACGTGGACGTCCGTTACCGCACCCAGGCCCCGCCCGCCGCCGAACTCGCCGCGTCGTACGACCTGGTGGTGGCCTGCGACGGCGTGCGGTCGGCCACCCGCACCGCCTACGCCGACACCTTCGGCACCGACCTCGACGAACGCAGCGGCCGCTACATGTGGCTGGGCACGGACAAGGTCTTCGAAGCCTTCACGTTCATCGTCGACGAGCACGACTTCGGCACCGTCCAGGTGCACGCGTACCCGTACGACGCGACCCGCTCCACCTTCATCGTGGAGATGACGGAGGAGGCGTGGCGGCGCGCGGGCTTCGAGGAGTCCGCCGCTCTCGACCACCCGCCGGGCACCAGCGACGAGGCCGGCATACGGCGCTGCGAGGAACTCCTCGCCGACCACCTCGACGGGCACCGCCTGCTGCCCAACAACTCCAAGTGGCTCCGCTTCACCACGGTCCGCAACCGGACCTGGCGCCACGAGAACGTCGTCCTCCTCGGGGACGCCGCCCACACCGCGCACTTCTCCATCGGCTCCGGCACCAAGCTCGCCATGGAGGACGCCCTCGTCCTCGCCGCCAGCCTGCACGAACACCCGGACGTGCCGAGCGCGCTCGCCGCGTACGAGGACGAGCGCAAGCCGGTGGTGGAGTCCACCCAGCGCGCGGCCCAGGCCAGCCTGGAGTGGTTCGAGCGCATCGACCGCTACACCGGCCAGGACCCGCACCAGTTCGCGTTCAACCTCCTGACCCGCAGCCGCCGCGTCACCTACGACAACCTGCGCGTGCGCGACGAGCGGTTCACCACCGCGGTCAACCGCTCCTCGACCGTGCCGCCGATGTTCCGGCCCTACCCGCTCGGCGGACTGCTGCTGCGCAACCGGGTCGTCGTACCGCCCACCGCCCTGCACACCGCGCGTGAAGGCGTCCCCGGCGACTTCGACCTCGTCCACCTCAGTACGCAGGCCCTCGGCGGCGCCGGCCTGGTCCTCGCCGGGATGACGGCCGTCAGCGCCGACGGCCGGGCCACCCCCGGCTGCCCCGGCCTGTGGAACGACGAACAGGAAGCGGCCTGGCGGCGCATCACCGCCTTCGTCCACGGCCAGTCCGACACCTGCCTCGGCATCCAGCTCACGCACGCCGGACGCCGCGCGGCCGCGCACGACCGGCAGCCGTTCGCCGCGTCCCCGCTGGCCTGGGACGAGCGGAGCCCGGTGCCGCGCGAGTCCGACCGGGCCGACATGGACGCGCTCGTACGGGACTTCGTGAGCGCCGCCCGGCGCGCCGACCGGGCGGGCTTCGACGTCCTGGAACTCCAGTACGGCCACGGTCACTTGCTGTCCGGCTTCCTGTCCCCGCTGACCAACCTGCGGACCGACGAGTACGGCGTCGACCTCGACGGCCGGCTGCGGCTGCCGCTCGAAGTGCTGCGCGCCGTACGGGAGGTGTGGCCGGCCGGCAAGGCACTGCTCGTGCGGATCTCCGCCGCCGACTGGGCCGAGGGCGGCACCAGCGAGACCGACGCGGTCGCGATCGCCCGCGCGCTCGCCGCGGCGGGCGCCGACGCCGTCGACGTCTCCACCGGTGAGGTCGTCTCCCACGAGCGGCCCCGCTACGGCCGCAGCTACCAGACCCCGTACGCGGACCTGATCCGCAACGCCACGGGCGTCCCCACCATCGCCGTCGGCGCGATCTCCACCTACGACGACGTGAACTCGATCATCCTGGCCGGCCGGGCGGACCTGTGCGGCGTCGGCCGCGCGCAGCTCCACGACCCGCTGTGGACCCTGCACGCCGCCGCGGCCCAGGGCTACCAGGGCCCCGCCGCGCCCTGGGCCCGCGCCTGGCGGGCGGGCAGCGGCCGGCCCCCCTCGGCCCGCACCGATCGCATCCCGCCCCGCCTCGCACTCCTGCGGCAGCCCGCCGCGTCCGCCCACCGCCGCTGGCTGCCGCGCGCCACCGCCCCGGCACCCGCCCCCGCCCCCCGATAGCAGGAGGTCCCCATGCCCATGGACACGGAGAACCTGCCCCGTTACACGGCCGCGGCCGTCCAGGCCGCACCCGTCTACCTCGACCCCGCCGCCACCGTCGACAAGGCCGTCGCCCTGATCGCCGAGGCAGCGGCGGGCGGAGCCGAACTCGTCGTCTTCCCCGAGGTGTTCGTCCCCGGCTACCCGTACTGGAACTGGACGATGAACCCGGTCCAGGGCTCTCCCTGGTTCGAGCGGCTCCAGCGGGCCTCCGTGGACATCCCCGGCCCGCACGTCGACACCCTGCGCGCGGCGGCCCGCCGGCACGGCATCGTCCTCGTCATCGGGGTCAACGAGCGGGCCCCGCACAGCCTCGGCGTCCTCTACAACACCCTGCTCACCATCGGACCCGACGGAGCCCTCCTCGGCCTCCACCGCAAACTGGTGCCGACCTGGGCCGAGAAGCTCACCTGGACCGGCGGGGACGGCAGCTCACTCGTCGTCCACCCCACCCCCATCGGCCCCCTCGGCGCGCTCGCCTGCGGCGAGAACACCAACACCCTGGCCCGCTTCACCCTCCTCGCGCAGGGCGAACTCGTCCACGCCTCCTGTTACATCGCCCTGCCCGTCGCCCCCGCCGACTACGACATGGCCGACGCGATCGCCGTCCGCACCGCCGCCCACAGCTTCGAGGGCAAGGTCTTCTCCGTCGTCGCCTGCTCCACGGTCTCCCCGGAGATCGTCGACCTGATCGCCGGGGACGACGAGGAACTGCGCAAGCAGTTCACCCGCCCCCGCAGCGCCCTGTCCGGGATCTTCGGCCCCGACGGCCGCCCGGTCACCGAACCCCTCGTGGACGACGAGGGCATCGTCTACGGCGAGATTGACCTGGCCCGGTGCATCCAACCGAAGCAGATGCACGACATCACCGGCCACTACAACCGCTTCGACGTCTTCCGCCTCGAAGTCGACAACCGCCCCCGGCCGCCCGTGACCTTCACCGTGCCCCCGGCCCCCTTCACCGACACCGCCACCCCCGAGGAGGACGTATGACCATCGAGCAGGACGACAGCATGCTCGGCCGTGCCCGGGTGTCCGAGACCCCCGAACTCACCGCGTACTACGAAGAACTCGGCGCCCTCGACGCCGGCGCCCTGTGGACCGTCGCCAACGACATCGAGCCCTGGTACCCGCAGCCCAAGTCCGTGCCCGTGCTGTGGCGCTACGAGGCACTGCGCCCCCACGTCCTCAAGGCCCTCGGCCTCGTCAAGGGCGACGACGCCGGCCGCCGCGTCGTCATGCTCGTCAACCCGGGCCGCAAGGACGTCAGCGCCGCCGCGGGACTCCTCTACACCGGTCTGCAGATCATGGGACCCGGCGAGGCCATGACCGCCCACCGCCACCAGGCCGCCGCCCTGCGCTTCGTCCACGAGGGCACCGGCGCCTGGACGATCGTCGACGGGCAGAAGCTGAAGGTCGGCCCCCGCGACTTCGCCATCACCCCGAACGGCACCTGGCACGAGCACGGCAACGACGCCGCGGACGGACCCGTCATCTGGCAGGACGGACTCGACATCCCCCTGGTCAACGCCCTGGACGCCGGGTTCTACGAGGTGCACCCCGACCTGTACCAGACCCCGGGGAAGGTCATCAACTCCTCGGTCCTGACCTACGGAGCGAACCTCTTGCCGTACGGGGTGGAGAAGTGGACCCGCCCCTACTCGCCGCTGCTCGCCTACCCCTGGGAGTCCACCTACGAGGCCCTGCGCGGCCTCGCCAAGGCGAGCGGGGGCTCCCCGTACGACGGGATCATCGCCGAGTACACCAACCCCGTGACCGGCGGCCCGGTCATGCCCACCATGGGCGCCCACATGCAGCTGCTGCGCCCCGGCCAGGCCACCCTCGCCCACCGCCACACCGGCTCCGTGATCTACACGGCCGCCAAGGGCCGCGGAGTCTCCGTGATCGCCGGACAGCGCTTCGAGTGGCAGCAGGGCGACATCTTCTGCGTCCCCTCCTGGGCCTGGCACGAGCACCACAACCTCGACCAGAGCGAGGACGCCTGCCTCTTCTCCTTCAACGACTTCCCCGTCATGCGCTCGCTCGGCTTCCACCGGGAAGAGGCGTACGCCGACAACGGCGGGCACCAGCCCGTCACCGCCGCCTGACCCACGAGGAGCCCCCCATGCGCCTGCTGACCTTCACCCACCGCCCCGACGACACCACCGGACGCCTGGGCGTCGAGGCCGACGGCCTCGTCCTCGACCTCGCGGTCCTGGCCGACCACGCCGGCGTGCGCCTCCCGCACGACCTGCTGTCCTTCGTCCAGGCCGGCCCGGCCGCGCAGGAGGCGGCCCGGCAGCTCCTCGCCGCCGACCCGGCCGGACCGCCCGCCGGCGCCGTCCACCGACTGGAGGATGTCACCCTGCGCGCCCCGCTGCGCCCCGGCAAGATCATCGGTGTCGGCCTCAACTACATAGAGCACGTCGAGGAGTCCAGCCGCAGCCTCGACACCGACAAGGACCTGCCGCCGCGCCCGGTCCTCTTCGGCAAGCCCGCCACCGCCGTCACCGGCTCCGGCCAGCCGATCCTGCACAACGCCGACCTGACCACCCAGCTGGACTGGGAGTGCGAACTCGCCGTCGTCATCGGCCGCACCGCCCACCGGGTGAGCGAGGAGGACGCCTACGACCACGTCTTCGGCTTCAGCATCATCAACGACATCAGCGCCCGCGACCAGCGCCGCTCCGGACAGTGGTTCTTCTCCAAGGGCCAGGACTCCTACGCCCCCTTCGGCCCGGTCGTCGTGACGCGGGACGAGATCCGCGACCCCATGGCCCTCGACCTCTCGCTGCGCGTCAACGGCGTCACCAAGCAGAAGTCGAACACCCGCCACATGCTCTTCCCGATCGGCCGCCTCATCGCCGACATCAGCTCCGGCATGACCCTGGAACCCGGCGACGTCATCGCGACGGGCTCGCCCTCCGGCGTCGGCGCCGGCATGGTCCCGCCGGAGTTCCTCACCCCCGGCGACACGGTGGAAGCCACCGTCGAGCTGATCGGCACCCTCACCAACCCCGTCGTCGACGCCCGCTGAGGAGCACCCCGTGGCACCCCGCACCTACCGCATCGGCCAGATCGTGCCGAGCTCCAACGTCACCATGGAAACCGAGGTCCCGGCCATCCTCCGGGCCCGCCGCGCCCTCGCACCCGACGAGCGCTTCACCTTCCACTCCAGCCGGATGCGCATGACCCACGTGACCCCGGAACAGCTCAGGGCCATGGACGCGGACTCCGACCGCTGCGCCGCGGAACTGTCCGACGCCCGCGTCGACGTCCTCGGCTACGCCTGCCTGGTCGCCATCATGAGCACGGGCCTCGGCTACCACCGCACCTCCGAGGAGCGCCTGCACCTGCGTACGGTGGAGAACGGAGCCCCCGCCCCCGTCGTCACCAGCGCCGGCGCCCTCGTCAACGGCCTGCACACCATCGGCGCCAGGAAGATCGCACTGCTGGCCCCCTACATGCGCCCCCTCACCCGGACCGTCGTGGACTACCTCACGCACGAGGACATCGAGGTCCTCGACTACGAGGCCCTCGAAATCCCCGACAACCTCGACGTCGCCGCCCACGACCCGGCCCGGCTGCCGGGGCTCGCCCGGGCGCTGGACTACGCGGACGCCGACGCCGTGGTGCTCTCCGCCTGCGTGCAGATGCCGTCCCTGGACGCCATCGAGGAGGCCGAACAGCTCCTCGGCAAGCCGGTCGTCTCCGCGGCGGTCTGCACCGCCCACCAGCTGCTGCGCGCCCTCGACCTGGACGCCGTGGCCCCTGGCGCCGGCCACCTCCTGTCGGGCACGTACGCGCGGGCACCCCTGCCCGGACGGCCCCCGGCGCCCGGCTACCTCATGGGGGGCGGCACCGTGTAGTTCGGGATCGACGGGTCCTTCGGGTCGAAGGGCGTCGGCTTCCAGCTCGCCGGCGGCGGACGGTCGGGAGCCGGCGGCGGGTTGCTGCCCCGGTTCGGGTTCTGCGGGACCTCCGACGGGCTCGCGGGGGTCCGTACCGGCGCCGGCCCGCCGGTCGCCGAGGGTCTCGCCTCCGCGGTCGGCGTCGAGGCCGGGGCGGACGGCGGCTGCGCGGTCGCCGGCTCCGACGGGGAGGGAGCCGGCGGGGCGGTCGCCGGAGCACCGGGCTTCCCGGCGTCCGGTCCGGCCGCGCCGCCGGAGCAGCCGACCAGCGTCAGGGCGCCCGCCAGCGCCACGGTCACGGCGCCCACCACTCGGTTCCCGGAGCCCATGCCCACCGCCCGCCCTCGCCGTACGGTCCGTCCGTTCGGGTCGGGCGATCGTAGCTCAACCGCGCGTCGACGCCCCCGGCAGGATGATCGTGACCCCGCGCCCCGGCGCCGTACCCATCGCGGCCAGCGCCGCCGGAGCCGCGTCCAGCGGGATCGTCGAGGTGACCAGCAGGTCCGGGCGCAGCGCCCCGCTCCGGACCAGCTCCATCATCGGCGGGTAGGCGTGCGCCGCCATGCCGTGGCTGCCGAGGACCTCCAGCTCCCAGCCGATCACCCGGTCCATCGGCAGGACCGTCGCGCCGGCCGCCGACGGAAGCAGCCCCACCTGCACGTGCCGGCCCCGGCGGCGCAGGCCGCTGATCGACGCGGCGGCCGTCGCCGGCGACCCCAGCGCGTCGAGCGAGAGGTGCGCACCCCCGCCGGTCAACTCCCGCACCGCCCCCGCGGTGTCGGCGCAGGCCGCGGCGTCCACGCCGTGCACGGCGCCGAACTTCCGTGCCAGCTCCAGCGCCCCCGGCGCCGTGTCGACGGCGACCACCCGCGCCCCGGCCGCCACCGCGATCATCACGGCGGACAGGCCCACTCCGCCGCAGCCGTACACGCTGACCCACTCGCCCGCCGCGACCCTGCCCTGCGCCACCACCGCCCGGAAGGCCGTCGCGAACCGGCAGCCGAGCCCGGCCGCCGTGGCGTACGAGAGTTCCTCGGGCACGGCCACCAGGTTCACGTCGGCATGGTCCAGGGCCACGTACTCCGCGAAGGACCCCCAGTGGGTGAACCCGGGCTGCGTCTGCCGCGCGCAGACCTGGTGGTCGCCCGCCGCGCAGTCGGCGCAGCTCCCGCAGGCGCACACGAACGGCGCCGTGACGCGGTCGCCGACCCGCCAGTTCGCGACCCCGGCCCCCACCGCCTCGACGACGCCCGCCAGTTCGTGGCCGGGCACGTGCGGCAGCACGATGTCCGGGTCGTGCCCCATCCACCCGTGCCAGTCGCTGCGGCACAGCCCGGTGGCCTCCACCCGCACCACCACCCCGCCCGCCGCCGGCCGCGGCTCCGGCACGTCCCTGACCTCGGCCTGCTCGCCGTACCGCTCGAAGACCACCGCTCGCATGGATCCCGCCCTCCGCTCGACTGACCGGCACGCTACCCGGCGTCAGGGCGCGCCGTCCCCGGCCCGGGCGAGGGCCAGCACCCCCGTGCCGATCAGGGCGATGCCCAGCAGCTGGGGGAGCAGCCACCAGCCCGACCGCAGGTGTTCCTCGTACAGGACCACGCCCAGCGCGATGCTGATGCCGGCGTCGCCGAGGGTCAGCGCGGGCTGCGAGGCGACCAGCGGCCCGCCCTGCATGGCGTGTTCGAGCAGCAGCAGGGCGCAGATCCCGCTCGCGCCGAATGCGTACGTCTCCCAGGAGGTCAGGAACGCGCCGAGGCCGCCGTCGTCGAGGACGTGCACCGACGACTTCATGAGGGCGGCGGTGAGCGCGTAGCAGACGGCGGTGGCCGCGCCGAGGCAGCCGGCTCGCGCGCGACCGGGCGGGCGGCGCAGTCCGGCCACGGCCAGCAGGGCCACGACGACCGCGCAGGCCGTCAGGGCCACCGCCCACCGCGCGGCCGGCACGTCCGTACGGTTGCCCTGGGGCGACGCGGCCACCAGCGCGATCCCGAGCCCCGCCACCACCCCCGCCACGGCCAGCCACAGAGCCCCCGGCAGCCGCTGACGCGCCACCAGCGAGGCGATCAGCAGGGCCAACGGCAGTTCCAACACGAACAACGGCTGTACGAGCGAGAGCGCACCCGTGGCCAGCGCGACGGCCTGCCCGACCCCGGCCGCGATCACGGCCAGGATCCCGCCGACCCACACCGGCCGCCGCAGCAGGTCGAGGACCAGGCCGAAGCGGAAGCCGTCGCTCTGCGGCACGGTGAGCGCCGCCCGCCGCTGGAGCACGGTGGCGAGCGCGTTGCTGAGCGCCGCGAACAGCGCGAAGAGGACCGGCAGGACGACGCCCATCCCCCGATCCTCAGCGCGCCCACCCGCGCTCCCCGCCACGACACCGCCCCGGGACCGCCCCACCGAGCGCATTCCCCCGTCCGGCCGCGCGCGTCCGTCCCGGACCGGGGCCGCGAGGTGCGGGCCCCGTCCGGGGGAGGACCGAGAAGGCGGGCTCAACGCTTGCGGCGGTGGAGCTCCAGGGCGGCGACGACGGCCACGCCGAGGGCGATGTGCATGAGGGCCAGGGCCGTGACCGTGCCGCCGTCGGCGCCGGACGACAGCGGGCCGGCGACCGACAACAGCGCCAGCCCGCCGCCCACGACCTGCGCGATCCGCAGGAACACCGGCTTCCACAGGGCCAGCAGGAGGGCGGCGCCCGTCCCGACGACCAGCGGGACGACGGAGGCCCCGACGACGCCCCCGACCGTGATCGCGTGCTCCTCACCCGCTTCGACGACGACGAGCGAGGCACCGGCCAGCTTGGCGACGGCAAGAACGACCAGATTGAAAACGGCCGCGCCGACCGCGCCGGCGACCAGCACCTTCCACCAGGCGAGGCCGGAACGACGAACCGAGGGTGCGGTGGGGGCGGCGGGGCCGGAGTTCGGAACGGCACTGCTCGACATGGGACTTCCTCCGATATGTAGTGCTGCGCGGCCGTACGGCCGGCGGCATACGAAGAAGCCTGCGACCTGAACCTCACTTGAGGTCAAGCCGCGCCCGTCCCCTGGTGACACGTGCGACGAGAACGCGGTCAGACGTGCGGGCGGCGGCGGTCCCCCGCTCGGCGCAGGGTCAGGGACGCGAGGGCCGCCGGGGCTTCGGGCTGGTTGCGGACGCCGGGGAAGGCATTGATGTCGACGATCAGCGGCGTGCCGCCGCCGGTGTCGATGATGTCCACGCCGAAGACCTCCAGCGCGAACACCGCGCCCACCTCGCGCACCAGGCCGGCCCATCCGGAGGGGAGTTCCTCCGGGGACAGCGGCAGGTCGGCGCCCCGCCCGCCGGGGGAGAGCTCGGAGCGGCGCCGGGCCGCGAAGACCCGCTCCCCGATGGCCCACAGCTTGTGGTCCCAGCCGTTGTTGGGCGCGTACTCCTGCACCACGACCGGCTCCCGCGGCCAGGCCCGCGCCAACGCGCGCAGCTCCGCGGTGTCGTCGGCCCGGGCGACGAGATCGCCCTTGCGGTTGTGCCGGCTCTTGACCACCACCGGCGCGGCGAGGGGGGACCCGCAGGCCCACTCCGAGAAGGGGCCGACGGTACGGGTCGCGGCGAAGGGGAGTCCGGCCCGCAGGGCGAGCCCGGCCATCTCCGTCCGGTCCTGGCACAGCGCGGTGGCCGCCGCGGAGTTCAGCACCGTGGCGCCCCGCCGCTCCAGCTCCCGCGCGAGCCCCACGGCGTGCGGGGTACCCGACTTGAGCAGGTACACATCGGCGGGCCGGCGCGGCACCGGTACGGGCGCCTCCCCGGCCGGGGTCGGATCGAGCGCTTCGACGACATGGTCCGGAGCCAGCAGCGCGGCGGCCCCCGCCAGCAGCGGGTGCCCGGGGTCCGGCGTGATCAGGCCGATCCTCATGAGCTCTCGCCCGCCCTCGCCGACGCCTGTGCCGGGATCGAGAGGGGCAGCGTCGGGAACGGCACCGCCGCGGGCGCGGGCGCGGGTGCGGACGTGGACGCGGGCTGCGGGACGGTCACCTGCGGCTGCGGCTGCGGCTGCGGCTGCGGCTGCGCCGGGCCGCCGCCCGTCCGCGCCAGCTCCAGCACCGCCCGGGCCACCCGCGCCGCCGCGTCCGGCACCTGACGGAAGCTCGGGAAGTCGTTCACGTCGACGACCACCGGCCCGTCCGGACCCAGCAGCACGTCGACCCCGTACAGATCCAGCCCGTAGACCGCCCCGACCCGGGCGGCGATCGCCGCCACCTCGGCCGACAGCGGCACCCGGCGCTCCCGCACCGAGGGGTCCGGGTGCAGCGGGGAACAGCGCTCGGTCGCGAACAGCTCGCCGCCGACCCCGTACACCTTGATGTCGGTGCCCGAGTTGGACACGTACGGCTGGGCGATCAGCATGCCCTCGCCCGCCAGCACGGGCAGCATCGTCTCCAGCTGCTCCGGCGAGGACACCAAGCGCACGGCCCGCCCGGAGCTGCCGTCGGCCGGCTTGACGACGAGCGGGTACTCCGCCGCCGGTACCTCCCTGAGCAGTTCGGGGCAGGCCACCGCGTACGTGGTCGGCAGCGGCAGCCCACTGCCGCGCCCGATGGCGGCGGCCAGCGCCTTGTCCCGTACGCCCCGGATGGACCGGGCGTCGTTGACCGTGGTCATCCCGGCCGCCGCGGCGCCTTCGAGCAGGGTGAGCCCCGGGCCGCCGGAGACGGTCTTGAGCACCCAGGCGTCGTGCGTCCCCGTGTCCACGGCCTCGGACATGCGCAGCAGCGAGCCGCCCGGCCGCACCACGTCCACCCGGTGCCCCCACGCCGTCAGCTGCCCGATCACCTCGTTCGGCATGCCGTCGTGGCGGTAGTGCTCCTCCACCAGGAAGCAGAGCCTCATCGACCTTCCCCATATTCCCCGGACGTCCGCCGATTCCGTCCGGCGAGTTGCGACGTCACAGGATGTCATGGACCGCAATGTGATGATCGGTCCGGCTGTGGGCTTCCTTGCCGCGTCCACGTCCTGGCGGGACTCGCGGACCATTGAGGAGCCGTTGTTCCGGCGGGCGGTCTGCCGCGCCCGGGAGCGGCTCCTCCACGACGAGGACCCGGACGTGCGGCGGGCACCAGCAGGTCTGCCACCAGGAGGACATGCGCGGCCTGCTCGATCGGGCCGGGGTGCCGGTGCCGGAAATCCCGGTGCATGATCGGACAATCGACTGCTAGCTTCATCGCGTGCCGAAGCTGAATCAGATCATCGCAGTGGAAAAGGGCGTCAAGTCCAAGTCCCTCCAGGAGCTCACGCAGGCTCACCACGACGTCCAGAAGCCCGCCTTGCTGGCCGGCATCTCCCGGACCTACCAGCCCAAGGACGAGGAGGGCGAGCAGCTGCCGCCCGAGTCCACGCGGGTGCAGGTCAAGGCCGAGGACGTGCTCCGGGCGACCGCGGGGACGCTGACGCGGCTGTTCGACGTGACGGCCACCAAGGACTGGGCGAACCGCACCGCGGCCGCCGACGTCGTCGTGGACGGGACGGTCCTGCTGGCACAGGTGCCCGTGCCCTACCTGCTCTTCCTCGAGAAGCAGCTCACGGACATGCACACCTTCGTACGGAAGCTGCCGGTGCTGGACGCCTCCGAGTCCTGGAACCTCGACCCGTCGACGGACTCCTGGAAGACGGACCCGGTGCGCACGATCCGCACCAAGAAGGTGCCGCGCAACCACGTCAAGGCCGAGGCCACCGAGAAGCACCCGGCGCAGGTCGAGGTCTACTACGAGGACGTCCCGGTCGGGTACTGGACGACGGTGAAGTTCTCCGGAGCGCTGCCCGCCCGCCGGGTCAACGAGCTGCTCGACCGCGTGGAGAAGCTCCAGCAGGCCGTCAAGTTCGCCCGCGAGGAGGCCAACAGCACCGAGGTCACCGACCAGCGGGTCGGGGACGCGGTGTTCGGCTACCTGTTCAGGTAGCCCCGAAATCTCCCCCCGCACATCTGCGGGGGGTGCGCGAGAGCGCAAGCTGAAACTGATGTTGAAGCTGAACCAGGGGTGTCAGTTGGGGGTTCGAATCCCTCCCCCGGCATTGCGTGCCGGGGTGGCCCAAGCCGGTAGAGGCGGCCCCGTAAATCTCAGATTCTCGCTCCAGTCTCAGTATTCGCCGCCGAACACCGGATCGACCGAGCGTGGACGATCATCGATGGATGGGGGTTCAAGTCCCCTCTGCGCCTCTTTCGTGGCGCGGTAGTTCAAAGGTAGAACACGTCGATCTAAGAATGATCCGCGACTCTTAAACGTGCCGGTGTGCGCAATTGGGTGGCACACAGGAGCCCGGGAGCTGGATATGCTCCCGGGCTCCGTCACGTCCCGGCCCTCGTCACGCCGGGACCGACCCCGGCCATGCCGGAACCGACCCCGGCCGCGCCGGGACCGACCCCGGCCGCGGTCAGGCCTGTACGGACACGAACGTCCGGCCCGCCTCGTTCTCCACGAGGACCGCCTTGACGTTCGCCGGGTCCATCGCCGCCGAACCGTCCAGCGACGCGCCCTTGCCCTCGCCGTTCTCCTGGCCGCCGACGACCCAGCCGCCCGCGGTGGTGCGCGTACCGTCCTTGCCGACCACGACCAGCCGGCACCGCTCGCCCTGCGGCACTCCCGTGACCGCCGCGTGCAACCGCACCCACTTCGCCGCCGGCGTCATCTGCACGGTCATCCGCGCGCCCGTGCCCGGATCGGTCGCGGAGAGCACCTTGGTCCCGGCGGGCGGAGGCGAGGGATCCGCCGGCGCCGTCGGGGACGGCGGTACGGGCAGGGCGATGGCGTCGGGATCGCCGCCCAGCTGCGTTCCGGCCCAGAACACGGCGGCCAGGGAGGCCGCCACGGCCAGTCCCGCGAGTCCCGCGCGCCGGCGCTGCGCACCGGCCCGTTCCCCGCGCATCTGCCGCAGGGTGCGCTGGAGCAGCAGGTCGCCGCCCTGCGGCGGCCCGTCGAGGAACGCCTCATCGGGTACCTCGCCCAGTGCC
Source organism: Streptomyces sp. NPDC005533 (assembly GCF_042871845.1). Classification (NCBI taxonomy): domain Bacteria; kingdom Bacillati; phylum Actinomycetota; class Actinomycetes; order Kitasatosporales; family Streptomycetaceae; genus Streptomyces; species Streptomyces sp. NPDC005533. Next base: position 282,608 of record NZ_JBIAJH010000002.1, read on the forward strand.
GCTTCCATCTCGCGCAACGCGGCCACCTCCTCCCGGCACTGCACGCATCCGCTCATGTGTTCCTCGATCCGGCGGACCTCCTCGGCGTCCAGGACGCCGAGCACGTACGGGCCGAGCAGTTCCTCCTCGTGCCGCTGCCGGTTCATGCCACCACCTCACGCAGTCCGGCGGGCTGCTGGGGCGGCCTGCCCTGTCGTTTTCCGTCTCTGAAGCTGCTGTCACCCGAACGTTGGTCCCTGAAGACGTCGCGCAGGGCCTTGAGCGCGTAGTGCGCACGCGATTTGACCGTACCCGCCGGTATGCCGAGGGTGTCGGCCGCCTCCGCCACGCTGAGCTGCCGGTAGTACAACTCCTTCAGGACGTCGCGGTGTTCCGGCGACAGCTGGTCGAGGGCCCCCAGGACCGTCATGCTGTCCACCACCGCGTCGGCGTGGTCCGCCTCCACCGGGGGAGTGGCCGAGGCCCCGGAGACCTCCGGGGGCCGTGCCGCCTTGGCCCGGTAGCGGTCGGTGATGATGTTGCGGGCCACGGTGAGCAGCCAGCCGCGCACCGAACCCTTCCCGTTGACCAGGACTTCGGAATGCCGCCAGGCACGGATGAGCGTCTCCTGGACGACGTCCTCGGCGGCGGCCCGGTCCCCGGTCAGCCGGGTGGCGTACGCGAGCAGGGCGTGACCGTGCTCCTCGTACACCGACTTGATCAGTGCCTCGTCGGTCGAGCCCCGCCGAGTGCGGGGCCACAGTGGTCCGGCCATCTCACCCTCTCCGTCTTCCTCGCTTGGGTGGTGCGGTCGGAACACGCCACCGGCGCCCGTCCGGTTCACGTGACCTGCGTCACTCAGATCCGGCAGGTGCGTCCCTCGTTGAGGCAGCCGACGACCACGGCCATCTGCCGGTCGGTCATCGCGTTCACGAACATCGCGTGATCCGTCTTCGGACTGTGCCGCTGCTCGGGGAAGGAGTCGAGTGCCACCGGCACCCCCGCGGGGACCTCGTAGGCGAGGGAGACGCGCAGTTCGGGCACCGGGAAGAAGTCCGGTGGGCAGACCCCGTTCGTTCCGGGGAAGCGCAGGTGCGAGCGGTGCCCGGCGCCGGCGGTGTCGATGCCGTTCCAGCAGCTCGGGAACACCAGGGTGCGGGTGACCCGCTCGCCCTCGGGGCAGCGCGGGTAGCGGGTGGTGGGCCGGTCCGGGGAGCCGGAACACCCCCAGCGGGCCCGTACGTCGGCGTCGCTGCCCGCCGTGTAGGCGACGGCGTCGCCCGTCATGCCGCGCAGGAAGCGGGGCATCGCCACCACCTTGCTCACCGGGCTGCCGCGGAACTCCACCCGCACCGAGACCTCCGGCAGGATCTCGCCCTCGTTCCCGTGCCCCGCGGAGTGCTCGTGGGGGCGCGTGCCCGGCCGGTCGAGCCGCCGCAGGACGGGCCAGTAGTACGTGGACCGGTCGCCGCCCGCGCAGCTCGTGGCGGCCGCGGCCAAGGAGGCGTCGGTCGACATCGCGTCCGTGGACAGGTTCCCCACGTACGCGTGGGTGTGGTGGGCGCCGGCCCGCAGGCCCGGCGAGACCACCAGGTTGTCCTCGTTGTAGTGGCCCTGTTCGTTGCGGCCGCAGTCCACCGTCACCGAGCCGGGGGATCCGTCGGCGCCCGGGGCGGGAGCGGCGGCGGGGGCGCGCGGAACGTCACGTATGTCCACGTAGTCGGAGGGCGCCGGACGCCCGGCCGCGGACCTCCCGTGCGGACCGGCCGCTCGCGAGGCACCCAGCACCGCGGCGGTCAGTCCGCCCCCCAGGACCAGGCAGATGACGAGCGTGAGCAGTCGGCGTTCTTTCCCCATGGCGGTCACGGTCGCCGGTGGCGCGACCGTCGTCAACCTGGCATCCGGATGGCGGTCTCCGGCCCGCCCCGGGCCACCGGACCCACCCGCCCCCACCAGCCCCTCAAGCCCCTTGCCGGCGGCTGCGGTTGTCCATGGGGACGCTTGCCCGGCCGGGCCGCGACCGCGCACAGTGAGCCGTATGACATCAGCCGCGACACCCGCCGAACTCCTGCAAGCGTTCGCCCGCACCCGCGCCTCGCTCGACGGTGACGAGGTCACGTTCTGGTGGACCGGTGACGTCCACTCGTGGGCCCCGGGCGAGCCCTACCGGCGCCTCTTCGGCTTCGAAGGGCTCAACGTCGCCCGCCTCGTCCCGGACGAGGAGATCGGCGGCTACCAGCTGCTCTCCAGGGAGGCCGCGTTCTACCTGGACCCCCGGACCCGGCAGATCACGGAGACCTGGGAGGGCAGGCCGGTGGTCCACGTCTGGAACGATCCGGCCAACCAGCGGTGGCGGCCGTTCCCGGTGCCCGTGACCGACCTGGGCGACCAGGTCTGCTTCAGCCTGGAGATCCCGCTCGCCTACCCCTCGCCCCTGCCGGTCGAGGAGTACCCGGACCAGTCGGCCGACGACACCTACCGGGCGCTGGAGCTCTTCCAGTTCTTCACCCCCCGGGCGGCGCTGGCCACCGACGCGCCGAGCGTCCCCTCGACGATGTCGTGGACGCGCATGTCCCCGTGGCTGCCCTGGATGGAACAGGGCGCGCGCCCCGGCGGCCTCACCTTCCACTGCCGCGGCCGCAAGCTCGACGCGTACGCGCAGGTCCCCGAGCGCACCCGCGCGTACATCGCGGACCACCACCCCGAATTCGCCCACGCCCCGGAGAAGTGGAGCGAACCGAACGAAACCAGCTGGACCTACTACCGCAAACTCTTCCCGCCGAACCAGTCCGTCCGGCCGGACCGCCCGTTCGGCGATCGGTGAGGGGGATCCGGCACAGCGCAGGGTCCATGCGGCCTTGGTGGCGCTGCGGGCCGGGCCAGGTCTGCCGGATCGGCCTACGGAACGCGGCGGTTGGCGGGTAGCGTCACGGCGAGGTGTCTTGACCGAGGACGGGGAGGAACGTTGAGGAAGTTTCGGTACGGATTACTGTCGGGTGCCGCGATGGTGCTGCTGGCGGCATGCACGGGGTCGGGAGGAGGCGGCAAGCCGCAGGACGACGGGCCCGCGGAGCCCGGTAGTTCGGCCTCGTCCGCAGCGCTGAGCGCGCCGGCCGCCGCGCAGGCACAGGTCCCGCCGGCCTTCGACGGCGGCAAGGGCTGGGCGGTGATGCAGTCGGAGCACCTGACGCAGCCGACCGTCGCCCCGAACTCCCGACTGGTGCTGCTCCTCAAGACCTACGAGGACGGGAAGGCGTTCGGCGTCGAAGCACGTGAGGCCGCCACCGGCGCCGTCCGCTGGGCGAGCGGGCCGTGGAAGCCCAGCGAGAACCCCAAGGAGTTCGACGCCAGCGACGTCAAGCTCGTGGTGACGAGCAAAGAGGGGAAGGACCACGCGGTCCTCACCGCAGCGGTCAACGAAGGCGCGGACGTGGTCAACCACGGCAAGCGCGTCGTCAACGCCGCCGTGTTCCCCGCCTCCGCCTCCGGCACCGGAGTGGCCCCGGCCCGCACAGTCAAGATCCCCGGTGCGGAGCTCGTCATCGCGCACCACGGGGACGGCACGGTGCTCTTCAAGACCGATTCGGCGTTCGCCGTCGCGGATGTCACCACCGGGGACCTCAAGGCCCCGCTGGCCCAGGGGAGCCGCGAGTACCAGCTGGCCGCGGGAGGCGGCAAGATGGTGGAGCTGTGGCCGGGGCAGGCGACCATTCCAGACGGCGCCGACCCGCGTGACGACGCGATGCCCGGCAGCGGGGGCCAGGTCATGGCGGCGAAGGGCGGCTACGTGGTCGCCTCGTGGCAGGCGAAGAAGCAGGCCTACTCCGCACTGGGCCTGCCGATGAACTACGTCTGGGCCCTGCACGACGAGCGCAGCGGGCAACCCGTCTTCACCCTCACCTGCGAGGGACTGAGCACGGGAACTCTCGGCCAGGGAGGCTCGACCGTGCCGAGCGACAACGGGCGCTACCTCGTCGCCGCCACCGTGGCCTTCGACCTCCAGGCCAAGAAGGGCTACTGCTTCGGCGCGACCGACAACCGCAGCGGGGTGAATTTCACGGGGGTCGGCAACAACGGTGTCGCGTACGGCACGTCCGGCCCGGCCGCCACGACGCCGGTCTCAGTCGACCTCGCCACCGGGACGGCCGCCGACCTGGGCGGGGCCAGGCTCCCCGACCACGTCTCCGGCGACGTCGCCCTCTACACCAGCGCGCCGCAGAACGAGAAGGACCCGGCGGCCGACCTGAGCCACCACGCCGTGCTGAGCGCCTACCCCACACGCTGAGCACCCGGGCAACGACCCACCCACCCACACCGCCGTTGTGATCCGGCCCCCGGTATCGGCGCCAGCCCGGGCTCTGGCCCCGATACCGGGGGTCAGAGCGGGTGAAGGAGGACTACCGGACCAGCCCAGCCGTCTTCGATGACCAGGAGGCGGCCGGGGTCGGCGGGCCCGGACGCCCGGTCCGAGCCGTTCGGACGGTCCGGCTGGGCGGGTCCGCCGCACCGCCGCGCACGCGTACGGTCACCGACGCGACGGCCGCGCCCTCGACCTGTCTGCCCCACCGCGCTCGCCGCGGCTGCTGATCCGGTACGGCTACGCGGCCCGGTCCTGGTAAGGGCGGCCGGCCCCCGCGCGCCGTCGGAACCCCTGGTCACCGCGGCCGCGAGGGACCCCCGGGGGGTGCGCCAGGGGGCGGACAAGGGTTTTCCCCGTATCGAGTTCACTGCCGCGTTGCCTACTGTCTGCCCACCGGCGATCTTCCCCTGACGGGGCGGTTCACACGCCAACCCCACATGGCGTGTAGGCCCCCCGTCCGGGGAAGGGCCGGGAACGCCGTCGTCCCCGCCTCGCCGTTGCGGCGGGACGACGTGGCGCGCGGCGGCGGCCGGGGCGAGACCGACCAACTCGCTTCCGGCCCCGCGGCCGCCGGAACCTCCCACACTGCACCGAAAGGCCGCTCCGGCCCACCCGGAAACGGCCCGCGAAGGGGAACACGTGCACGCTTCCAGACGTCGGCTCATATCCGTGGTGGCCATGTCCGTCACCCTGCTCGCCGGCTCCGCCACCGCCGCGGCCTCCGTGGCCGTGGCCGTCGAGAACCCCGGCGCGGCACCGGCCGCCACGGTCGCCGCCACGGCGCCCGTCCAGAACCTCATCGTCGGGTACAAGCCCTCGGCCACCGAGGCCAGCTCCAACACCGCGGCCGCCGACGACGCTGCCGCCAAGGGCAAGAAGGCCGGCAAGAAGGCGAAGTTCGACCGCCGCCTCGGCACCGGAGCGGCCCTGGTCAACCTCGGCGGCACCGTGGCCCCGGCCGACGCGGCCGACGTGATGGCCCAGTTCCGCGCCGACCCGGACGTCGCCTACGTCGAGCCGGACTCCCGCGCCTACGCCCAGGCCGTCACCCCGAACGACACCGAGTACGCCAAGCAGTGGGACCTCTTCGAGCCCACCGCCGGCATGAACGTTCCCGGCGCCTGGGACAAGACCACCGGCTCCGGCGTCACCGTCGCCGTGATCGACACCGGCTACGTCGCCCACTCGGACGTCGCCCCGAACATCGTCGCGGGCTACGACTTCATCTCCAACGCCGCCGACGCCCGCGACGGCAACGGCCGCGACAACAACCCCGCCGACCAGGGCGACTGGAACGCCACCGACGGCGAGTGCGGCCTCGGCTCCAAGGCCGGCAACTCCTCCTGGCACGGCACCCACGTCGCGGGCACCATCGCCGCGGCCACGAACAACTCCAAGGGCGTCGCCGGCATCGCGTACGGCGCGAAGATCCAGCCCGTCCGCGTGCTCGGCAAGTGCGGCGGTGCCACCTCGGACATCGTCGACGCCATCACCTGGGCCTCCGGCGGCTCCGTGGCCGGTGTCCCGGCCAACGCCACCCCGGCCAAGGTCATCAACATGAGCCTCGGCGGCTCGGGCACCTGCGGCACCAGCTACCAGAACGCCATCAACGCCGCCGTCGCCCGCGGTACGACCGTGGTCGTCGCGGCCGGCAACAGCAACGCGGACGCCGCGAACTTCTCGCCCGCCAGCTGCAACAACGTGATCAACGTCGCCTCGACCAACCGCGCCGGCGACCGCTCGTACTACTCCAACTACGGCGCGATCATCGACGTCGCCGCCCCGGGCGGTGAGACCCGCCGCGCCACCGACACGCCCGGCACCGTCACCACCCCCGAGAACGCCATCCTCTCCACGCTGAACGCGGGCACCACCACCCCCGGCGCCGAGACCTACAAGCCCTACCAGGGCACCAGCATGGCCGCCCCGCACGTCGCGGGCCTCGCCGCCCTGCTGAAGTCGGCGAACTCCTCGCTGACCCCGGCGCAGATCGAGTCGGCGATCAAGACGAACGCCCGCCCGCTGGCCGGCACCTGCACCGGCGGCTGCGGCACCGGTCTCGCCGACGCCGCCGCGACCGTCGCCGCCGTCACCTCGACCCCGCCCACCCCGGGCTTCGAGAACGGCACGGACGTCGCCATCGGTGACAACACCACCGTGGAGAGCCCGATCACCGTCACCGGTGTGACCGGCAACGCCCCGGCCGCCCTCAAGGTCGGTGTGAACATCGTCCACACCTACATAGGCGACCTCAAGGTCGACCTGGTGGCCCCCGACGGCACCGTCTACACCCTCCACAACCGGGCCGGCGGCAGCACCGCCAACATCAACCAGGTCTACACCGTCAACGCCTCCTCCGAGGTCGCGAACGGCACCTGGAAGCTCCGCGTGAACGACAACGCGGGCGGCGACACCGGCAAGATCGACTCCTGGAACCTCGCGTTCTGAGCCGCTTCCCCTCCGCTGAAAGTCCGCACCAACTCGGCCTGACGGGCCGATAGTACGGACCAAATGAATCCCCGGGCCTGCCGATACCGCGCGTATCGGCAGGTCCGCCGGGTTTTCCGCGCCGCGTGACTGAATTCTGCGTCACAATCCGGGTCCACCTGCCGTCCGACCTCGTATTCTCGCCTCTCACAGGAAAGGCACAGAAGCTGGGTACTGGAAGGCTGGTGGCTGTGCGTGGTGGCGGCGACGGGGAACGCTGACACGAGTGTCGGACACGGTGAACTCATCAAGGCGGTCGACCATGCGCTGACCACGCACGGCCGGGCCCTGCTCACCGGGCCCGCCGGCGCGGGCAAGACCGAGATCGTGCGCGCCGTCGCGGCCGCGGCCGAATCCCGCCGCGAGAGCGTCCTGCGCCTCGCCCCCGAGGCCGCCGACCAGTGGATACCCGAAGCGTCCGCGGCCGCCCTCCTCGCCTCCGTCCCCGGCGCCGCCCTGGACGAGCTCTCCGGCCCCCAGCGCACCGCCATCGCCCTGCTGCGCCGAGAAGCCGACGCCCCCCGCGCCGGACGCGACCACATCGCGCTGCGCCTCGCCGTCGTCGAGGTGCTCCGCACCCTCGCCGCCCGCCAGCCCGTCCTGCTCGTCCTCGACAACGCCCAGTGGCTCGACGCCGAGAGCACCGACCTGCTGCGTTTCGCACTGCGCCTCACCCCGCCCCGCGTACGGGTCCTCGTCGCCGAATGCGTCCAGGGCGGAGCCTCCGTCGGCGAACCCCTCTGCGGCCCCGACGTCCCCGCGATACGCGTCCCGCCGCTCGGCGCCGACGAGGTCGCCGAACTCCTCGTCCGGCACTGCCTCCCCGCCCGCCTCGCCGGCCGCATCCACCAGGCCAGCGGCGGCAACCCGCGCCTCGCCCTCGCCCTCGGCCACTCCCTCGCCGAAGCCGCCGAGGCCCGCGACAGCAGCGCCCACCACGCCGACCCGCTCCCCGTCTCCGGACAGGCCCGCGAGGTGGCCCGCCGGCTCCTCGCCGGAGTTTCCGCCCAGGCCCGCCGCACCCTGCTGCTGGCCGCTCTCGCCTCCCGCCCCACCACCTCCCTGCTCCGCCGGGCCGGCCGCCCCGACGCCGAGGCCGAGCTGGCCGAGGCGGAACGGGCCGCGCTGGTCAGGGTGGGGGAGGACGGCACCGTGGAGTTCACCGCGGGCGCCCTCCTCACCGCCCTCGCCGCCGACGCGGGCTGGCCCGAACGGGCCGCCGGACACGCGGCCCTGGCCGCCGCCGTCGACGACCCCGTCCAGGCCGTACGCCACCGCGCGCTGGCCGTGGACACCCCCGACCAGTGGCTCGCCGCGGAGATCACCGAGGCCGCCGCCAGCTGCCGCCGCCGGGGCCAGCGGGCCCTCGCCGCCGAACTCGGCCTGCTCGCCGCCGAACGCACGCCGTCCTGGCTGGCCGGCGAGGAACTGGCCCGGCTCGTCACGGCCGCCGAGGACGCGGGCTGGGCCGGCCGGGCCGACCTCGCGCGCCGCGCCACCCGGGCCGTCCTGGCCCGCGACGCGTCGCCCGCCGACCGGGTACGGGCCCGGCTCGCCGTGATGGACGCCGCCGGGCAGGCCCTCGGCGCCCTCGACGAGACCTTCGCGTACGCCATGGACGAGGCGGCCGGGGATCCCTCGCTCCAGGCCGCCGTCCAGCTGCGGATCGCCTGGAAGCACAACCTCAGCGACGGCGACCCGGTCCGCTCCCGCGACGCGGCGGCCGAGGCCGGCCGGCTCGCCGCGCTCGGCGGTGACCAGACCGCCGAGGCCATGGCGCTGACCGTACGGGCCCGCATGGGCCGCATCCTCGGGGACACGGACGCCGAGGAGATCCTGGCCGAGGCACTCGCCCTGCCCGCGCCCGAGGTGCCGCTCGGCATGCGCAACGCCCCGCAGTACCTCGCCGTCCGGCACGCCCTCTTCGACGACCGCCTCACCGACGCCCGCCGGCAGCTGATGGTCCTGCTCCCGGCGGTCCAGCGCACCGGCTCCGCCGAGGACGTCTTCGAGGTCCTGCGCAGCCTCACCGAGGTGGAGCTGCGCAGCGGCCGCTGCGAGGCCGCCTCCGCCCACGCCCGCCGGGCGCTGGAGCTGACGATCGAGGCGGGCCTGTCGCCCGGCCCCGCCTGGTACGTCGCCGCGATGGCCGAGGCCATGGGCGGCAGCTTCGCGCGCGCCGCCGGCTACGCCCGGCGCGGCATCCAGGCGTCACAGGAGGAGCAGGACCAGGTCTTCCTCTCACGCAGCCTGCACGCGCTCGGCCTCGTCGAACTGGCCACCGGAGAGGCGGCGAAGGCGGTCGCCACCCTGCGCCGCGTCGCCGCCCTGGAGGCCGCCCAGCAGGTGGTGGACCCCTCGGTCCTGCGCTGGCACGGGGAGCTGGCCGAGGCGCTGATCGCCGCGGACGCGCCCGGCGAGGCCGCCGAACTCCTCGACCGCGTCGGCGCGGTCGCCCTGGCCCTGGGCCGTACCGGGGTGGTCGCCGCGCTCGACCGGGCCCGGGGCCTGTGCCTGTCCGCCCAGGGGGAGGCCGACGAGGCGGTCCACCTGCTGGAGGCCACGGCCCGGCGCTTCGCCGACCTGCAACTGCCCCTGGAGCGGGGGCGTACGCTGCTCGCCCTCGCCCGGGTGGAGCGCCGTCGGCGCCGGCGGGCCCCCGCCCGCGCGGCCCTGCGGGCGGCGGCCGAGGTGTTCGGCCCGGCCGGGGCGGCCCCCTGGACCGAGCTCGCCAGGGAGCCGGCGCCCGGCGAGGGAGGCGGTGCGCAGGTGCCGGCGGCCGCGGTGCTCACCGAGGCCGAGACCCGGCTCGCCCTCCTCGTCAGCCAGGGCGCCAGCAACCAGGAGGCCGCGGCGAAGCTGTTCCTCAGCGTCAAGACGGTGGAGGCCCGGCTGACCCGCATCTACCAGAAGCTCGACGTCCGCTCGCGGGCCCAGCTCGCGACCGCCCTGCGCACCCGCTGACCGCACCGCGGACCAGGTCGCGGCAGGTCGCGGCAGGTCGCGGCAGATCGGGTCAGGGCTTGAGCGGGGCAGGAAACCTTTCTTCCGCGCCTCGGCGATCCAACGGCCCGCGGTCGCCTCCGGCCGCGCCCACCGCGTCGCGATGGCCCGCCGCGGGCCGGGGGATCAGCAGCCGAGGTTGTTGCCCGGGGTCACCCCCAGCAGCTGGGTGAAGCTCTGGTACTTCGAGACGCGGCTCTGGACCTGGGCCGGGTTGCCGCCGTTGCACTCCAGGGAACCGTTGATGGAGCGGATGGTCTCGCCGAAGCCCGCGCCGTTCACCATGGCGGCGTGCGCGGTCATCGTGCCGGGGCCGTTCTGCGTGTTCCAGTACCAGAGCGCCGTCTTCATGGCGACGGCCGGATCCTGCTCCACGAGGTACGGGTTGGCCAGGAGGTTGATGCCCAGCGCGTCACCGGCCGCCTTGTAGTTGAAGTTCCAGCTGAGCTGGATGGGGCCGCGGCCGTAGTACGCCGCCTGCCCCGCCGGACAGCCGTACGGCTGGCTCGTGTCGCAGTAGTGGGGGTAGTTGGCGGTGTTCTGCTCGACGATGTACACGAGTCCGCCCGTCTCGTGCGAGACGTTCGCGAGGAAGGCCGCGGCCTCGCGCCGCTTCACGGTGTCGTCCCCGGTGTTGGCGAATCCGGGATAGGCGGACAGCGCCGCGACCAGGCCGTTGTACGTGTAGAAGGGGTTCCGGTTCGGGAACATCTGGTTGAACTGGGCTTCGGACACCACGAATCCGGACGGGTTGCCGGGGTCGGGGTCCTGGCCCCCGCCGCCCCCACAGGAGCCCTGGTCCGACCAGACGCCCCACTGCCCGGTGGTGCCCGGCGTCTCGCCCTGGGTCCACCACTTGGCCTGCCAGTTGTGTCCGGCGTACGAGGCGCTCATGCCGTTCGTGTAGACGGCGGACGAGGTCCAGGCTCCGGCGCAGGGAGCCGCCGCGGAGGCGGGGGAGGACGGGAGGGCGATGGCGAGGCCGACCGTGACGGCCGCGGCGGCGGCCAGGGAGAGGGCACGGCGGCGAAGCGTACGTATCACGCAACTGCTCCTTCAGTGGGGGGAATTGCCGTGGGGGGCAACTGCGCCCACTGAAGCGAAGGTGGTCTGTACCTGTCAAGGTCTAGACCAAACGAAACGCGCCGGTGCCACGCGTGACGCGTGACACCGGCGCGAAGTCGGGTCGATCAGCTGCCGGCGGAGAGGTTGCCGGAGAGGATCGGGATGTTGCTGAGGATGTGCGAGGCCGTCTCGTCACCCTTCGCCTGGGTGGAGTTCTCGGTGCACTGCTGGTTCTGCGGGTTCGACGCGACGCTGATGTCCTGGACGCCGATGTTGGCGATGACCGCGAGCAGGGACTGGGCGTTGACCTTGGCCGGCAGGCCGATGCAGAGCTTGTTGAGGGAGCCCTGGACGGCGCTGAGCTGCGGGCTCATCTTGCCGTGGGTCTCCTGGTTGCCGTAGATCTGCGCGGCGTCGTTGCCGTTGACGGTGGTGACGCCCTCGTCGTTGCCGATGGCCATGGCCGGGGAGGCGAGTGCCGCACCCGCGCCGAGCGCGGTGGCGGTGACGGCGGCGGTGGCCATGAGCTTCTTGAACATGTGGGGGATCCTTCGGTCGCACTGTCGCATGAGATAGCTGCCCTCGGCGGGACGAGCTGATCAACTGCCGACAGTGCCAGGAGTTATCCTCCCTCACCCGGGTGGCCCAATGGCGGGCGGAGTCGCCCGGTCCCGCCGCCGCGGCGGCGAGACTGAGCTCCTCGGGTCCGAGGGTCAGCCGGTCTTGCGGCGGACCTTCTTGTTCTTGCCGCCGGGGCCACTGCTGGCACCCTGGACCTTCGCGCGGCTCTGGTGCGACTGCTGGGACTGGGCGTTGGCCGCGTTGCGGTCCAGGGCCTCCCGGAACTTGCGCTTGGCAGCGTCGGCCGGGGACTCGTCCTCCGGAGCCTGCGGGGTGTCTGTTTCGTCAGCCATTCGTCCTCCTGGGGTGATCAAGCCGTTTCAGTCTGTCAGCTGGCGTGTCCACTGACCAGCGAGTTCACCGCATCCCCAAGGGTAGCTTGGAGGGGTCATAAGTTTTGGTTATGGGGTCATAAAGTGAGACCGGGTGCCGGGTTAGGCTTACCTTCGTTTAGGGTTCCCCTTGATCCACCTTGCCGTCGCTCGAAGGGAACCCCTGCCATGCCTCGCCCTCTGCGGGTAGCAATCGTCGGTGCCGGCCCCGCCGGAATCTACGCCGCCGACGCGCTGCTGAAGTCCGAGGCCGCCGTCGAGCCCGGTGTGTCCATCGACCTCTTCGAGCGGATGCCGGCACCCTTCGGGCTGATCCGCTACGGCGTCGCCCCAGACCACCCGCGCATCAAGGGCATCATCACCGCCCTGCACCAGGTGCTCGACAAGCCGCAGGTCCGCCTCTTCGGCAACGTCGACTACCCGAACGACATCAGCCTCGACGAGCTGCAGTCCTTCTACGACGCCGTGATCTTCTCCACCGGTGCCACGGCCGACCGCGCGCTCAGCATCCCGGGCGTCGACCTCGACGGTTCCTACGGCGCCGCCGACTTCGTCTCCTGGTACGACGGCCACCCCGACGTCCCGCGCACCTGGCCGCTGGAGGCCGAGAAGGTCGCCGTGCTCGGTGTCGGCAACGTCGCCCTCGACGTCGCGCGCATCCTCGCCAAGACGGCCGACGAGCTGCTGCCGACCGAGATCCCGGCCAACGTCTACGACGGCCTCAAGGCCAACAAGGCGCTCGAGGTGCACGTCTTCGGGCGTCGCGGTCCCGCGCAGGCCAAGTTCAGCCCGATGGAGCTGCGGGAGCTGGACCACTCGCCCAACATCGAGGTCATCGTCAACCCCGAGGACATCGACTACGACGAGGGCTCCATAGCCACCCGCCGCGCCAACAAGCAGGCCGACATGGTCGCCAAGACCCTGGAGAACTGGGCGATCCGCGACATCGGCGAGCGCCCGCACAAGCTGTTCCTCCACTTCTTCGAGTCGCCCGTGGAGGTCCTCGGCGAGGACGGCCGCGTGGTCGGCCTGCGGACCGAGCGCACCGAGCTCGACGGCACCGGGAACGTCAAGGGCACCGGCCGGTTCACCGACTGGGACGTCCAGTCCGTCTACCGGGCCGTCGGCTACCTCTCCGACGAGCTGCCCAAGCTCCCCTGGGACGTCGACTCCGGCACCGTCCCGGACGAGGGCGGCCGCGTGATCGAAGCAGGCGCCCACCTGCAGTCGACGTACGTCACCGGCTGGATCCGGCGCGGTCCGGTCGGCCTGATCGGCCACACCAAGGGCGACGCGAACGAGACCGTCGCGAACCTGCTCGCCGACCACGCGGAGGGCCGCCTGAGCGCGCCGGCCACGCCCGCGCCGGAGGCCGTCGAGGCCTTCCTCGCCGAGCGCCGCATCCGCTTCACCACGTGGGAGGGCTGGCACCGGCTGGACGCGGCCGAGAAGGCCCTCGGCGAGCCCCAGGGCCGCGAGCGCGTGAAGATCGTCGAGCGTGAGGACATGCTCGACGCGAGCGGGGCGTAGCGGGAGGGGCCGGGACCCGCACGGGTCCCGGCCGCACCGCACGGCGCCGTCCGGGCAACGGGACAGCCGGGGGCGGAGCGGCGGATCGGGCGCCAGGACCGTCGTCAGGAGCCCAGGGTCCGCTCCAGCACGCCCCGTACGAAGGCCGCCTGCCCCGCGTGCTGGAGATCGTCGGACACCACGCTGACCAGGCGTACGCCGAGGGTGACCGGAGGGTCCCAGCGCTCGTCGACCACCCGGTCCAGATCTGCGGCGGCGAGCCCCCGGACATAGCGCGCGGTCCGCTCGTGCACCGCGTCGAAGTACCCGAGCAGCAGCTCGCCGGAGTCGACCCGGACGGTGTAGACGTCCCGCGGCGAGTGCCCGTACCCGGTCGCCCCGGCGGGCAGCGGCAGCGCGAACCGGTCCGACCACCCCTCGGAGTCCCACACCTGTTCGGTGCCGGCCGCGTCGGCGACGTGGTCGTCCTGGATGCGGGCCAGGTGCCAGACCAGCCAGGTGATCGAGTTCGCCGCCGGGTCGACGCGCGCGTTGAGCATCTCCGCGGGGACCCCGTCCACGACCTCGTGCACGATCTCCCCGACGCGTCCGAACCCGTCGGCGATGACGTCCGTAGCCTTCATGCACCCACCATGCAAGGCCCGGCGGTCCCCCCGCCGTGAACGACACGCGGCAGGGGGACCGCCGGGCCGGCGGAGGGGGGGTGGGTCAGCGGGCGGCTGCGGCCGCCTCGGGCTGCTCGGCGGCCCGGGCCTCCCCGGCTGCCTCGACCGGGTCGGACTTCGCGGGCTGCTCGGCCGTCCCGGGCTGCGCGGAGGCCGCCACGGTGCGGTGTCCGCCCCGCAGGCCGATCCAGCTGATCAGCGCGACCAGCGCGAAGGCCACGGCCCCGATTCCGAAGGTGAGGGTGAAGCCGGACTCGGCGGGCAGCGGGGGCACGCCCGCGGGCAGGTGCTCGATGGTCTTCGAGGCCAGGATCGTGGTGACGACGGCGCTGCCGATCGCACTGCCCGTGGAACGGGAGATCGAGTTGATGCCGTTGGCGATGCCGCTCTGGTGGTGCGGGACACTGGACATGATCACGGCGGGCATGGCCGCGTAGCCGAAGCTGACGGCCGCGCCGACGACCAGCCCGGCGCCGATCACCGAGATGCTGTGCTGGTGGTCCAGGACGAGCCAGGCGAAGCCGACCGCGCCGAGCGCGGCGGCCAGCCCCAGCGCCACACGCGGACCGCGGTGGCGCACGATCTGGCCGCCCACCGGGGAGGCGAGCAGCGAGACGATGGCGCCGGGCAGCAGGAACTGCACGGAGGCGCGCAGGATCGACGCGTCGAAGCCGTAGCCGGTGAGCGCCTCGGGCATCTGGACGAGGTACGAGACGCCCAGGAAGTTCGCGAACATCCCGAAGCCGACGAGGACGCCGGCCAGGTTGGCCATGAGGACCGGGCGGTGGACGAACATCTTCATGTCGACGAGCGGCTCGCGGACCTTGCGCTCGACCAGCACCCAGACCGCGGTCATGACGGCGGCGCCGGCGAAGCTGCCCAGCGTACGGCCGGAGGTCCAGCCCCACTCGTGGCCCTGGGAGATCGGCAGCAGGAGCAGCAGCAGGGCGAGGCCGAGGGTCAGCGCCCCGAGGAAGTCGGTGCGCCCGCCGGTCTTGTGACGGGTCGCGGGGACCAGGAAGACGACCGCGAGCAGGGCGAGCACGGCGAAGCCGGTCGCCATCCAGAAGGCGTTGCGGTAGTCCGCGTCCGACCCGGAGGTGAGCAGCCCGGTCGCGACGAGCGCGAGGCCGCTGCCGAACGCGAGCGTGCCGCTGACCAGCGCCATCGCTCCCGGAAGCTTCTGCGGCCGGACCTCTTCGCGCAGGACCGAGAGGGCCAGCGGGAAGATCGCGGTGGCGGCGCCCTGGAGCACCCGGCCGAGGATCAGCAGGGGCAGCGAGGACGCCAGAGCCGCGATGACGGACCCGGCGACCATGACGCCGAGCACGGCCACCAGGGTGGGCTTCTTGCCGTGCTGGTCGCCGAACCGGCCCAGGAGCGGCGTGAAGACGGCCGCCGACAGCAGGGTGGCGGTGGTCACCCAGCTCACGTTCGCGGTCGAGGTGCCGAGGTCGTCGCGGATGAGTCCCAGGATCGGGACCGGCAGGGTCTGCATCATCGACACGACCATGGCGGCGAGGCTCAGGGCGAAGACGATGACCGTCTCGTTCCGGGGCCCGGAGGCCTGGGTGGCGGGGGAGGGGGTGCTCATGGCTGGGGGGACCTTCTTCGTGTTTCGGAGCTGAAGAGCTTCGGAACGCAGATGTTTGACTTCCTCAAGTAACTCGACTGACGGTAGACGTCGATAGTTAAGGTGGTCAAGTAAACAATTGATAATGTCAAACATCCTGAGTACGCTCCAGGTATGAGCGACACCGCCACGCACACCCCCACCAAGCTCCAGCTGCTGGAACTGCTCGCGGCCATCGGCACCGCCCAATGGCGCGAGTTCGCGGCCGCGGCCGCCCAGCACGGACTCACCTCCACGCAGGCCAGGGTCCTCGCCCAGCTCGACGGGCCCGTGCCCATGCGCGGCCTCGCCGCCCTGCTGGTGTGCGACGCCTCGAACGTGACCGGCATCGTCGACCGCCTGGAGGCCCGCGAGCTGGTGCGCCGGGAGCCGGACCCCGCCGACCGGCGCGTGAAGAACGTCGTGGCCACGGACGCGGGCCGCGAGGTCATCCGCCGGGTCCGCGAGGAGATGCAGGACATGCACGGCGCCCTCGACACCCTCGACGAGGCCGAGAGCGCGACGCTGTACGCCCTGCTGGGACGCCTGCGCCCCTCGATGGAGAAGGGCGCCTGAAGCGCCTCGCCTGAGACGTCTCGCCTGGAGCGTCGAGTGAAGCGTCGAGGGAAGCGCGTCGACGTCGTCGGCGTCCCGAACTAGCCTCGACCTCCATGAGCACCCTGCAGACGATCAATGACGTACCCGTCCTGATGTGCGCGGCCGAGGGCGAGGTCATCGCGGGCGAACGCGATGCCCTGGACTGCATCGGTGACGCCTCCTACCAGGGCGCGCAGTGGGTCGTGATCCCCGCCGAACGGTTCGACGACGGGTTCTTCCGGCTGAGCACCCGGATCGCCGGGGAGATCATCCAGAAGTTCGCCCAGTACCGCGTCGGCATCGTCGTCCTCGGCGACATCTCCCGCCACACGGCGTCGAGTTCGGCGCTGCGCGACTTCGTCCGCGAGTGCAACCGCGGGCGCCAGGCGTGGTTCCTCGGCGACGCCGCGGAACTGGCCGCGCGGCTGACCGGGCCGACCGCGTGAGCCGCGGCGACGGGCTCCGCCTCCTGCGGGCGGCCGACCGCGGCGCGACCCCGTGGAAGAACGGCGGGGGAGTCACCCGCGAGATCGCCGCACGGCCCGAAGGCGCCGGCACCGGGGACTTCGCCTGGCGGGTGAGCCTCGCGGAGGTCGCCGCCGACGGCCCCTTCTCGTCCTTCCCGGGGGTCGACCGCACGCTCACCCTGGCCGAAGGCGCGGGCATGGACCTCGCGGTGGCCGGCGTCCGCCACCTCGTGGACGAGCGGTTCGCGCCGCGTGACTTCGCCGGGGACGAGCCGACGGACTGCCGGCTCCTCGACGGGCCGGTGGTCAACTTCAACGTGATGTACCGGCGCAGCGAGACCCGGGCGGAGACCGCAGTCGTACGGGGCGCGCTCGCGCTCGTCGTGCCGCCGGGGGAGACCCTGCTGGTCGTGGCCCTGGACGGGCCGGCCGTGCTGCACCGGTCCGGTGACGCGGGATCCGGCGGTGGCCCCGGGCCGGGCCGCGTCGCGGAACTGGCTCCGTACGACGCC
Organism: Streptomyces sp. NPDC005533; assembly: GCF_042871845.1. Lineage (NCBI taxonomy): Bacteria > Bacillati > Actinomycetota > Actinomycetes > Kitasatosporales > Streptomycetaceae > Streptomyces > Streptomyces sp. NPDC005533. The sequence continues at coordinate 299,838 of NZ_JBIAJH010000002.1, forward strand.
GCCCTGCTGACGGACGGGCCGGACCTGGTCCTGCGTACGGCCGGGCGGGCGGCGGTGGTCCGCTTCGGTCCCGCTCACGCGGCCGAGACCGTCAGCGGGTAGTCCCCGGACACGGTTCGGGGGCGGTCGCGTGCGCACCCTCAGCGGGTGCTCCCCGGGGCCCCGGCCCGCGCCCGTCGCGGAGTCTCCGGGCGCGGGCGCGGCGCCGTCGGGCGGCCCAGGAGCACCCCGGTCAGCGCGAGCGCCAGGCCGCAGATCTGCAGCGGGCCGAGGGACTCCCCGGAGACGGCCGTGCCCAGCAGGACCCCTGTCACCGGATTGAGCAGGCCGAGCAGCCCGACGGTCCCGGCGGGCAGGTGCCGCAGCCCCGCGAACCAGGCGGCGAAGGCCACCGCGGTCGCCACCACGGTCACGTAGCCGAAGCCGGCCAGCCCGGGGCCGTCCAGGTGTGGCGGGGCCCCCTCCACGGCGACCGCGAGGGGAAGCAGGAGCAGCCCGCCGCCCAGTAGCTGCCAGGCCGTCGACGAGAGCACGTCCACCCCGGCGCCCCACCGCTTGGCCAGGACGTAGCCGAGCGAGGCCATCCCCATGGCGGCGGCCGAGGCGAGCACGCCGAGGAGGTCGAGCGGTGCGCCGGGGGTCAGCAGCATCAGGCAGACGCCGCCGACCCCCACGCCCGCACCGGCCAGGTGCCGCGACCCCGGCCGCTCGGCCAGCAGCGCCCAGGCGAACAGCATCATCACCAGCGGAGCCGTCGCCATGACGGTCGAGGCCACGCTGGTCGGCAGCCGCTGCGCGGCCACGTACACCAGGGCGAAGAAGCCGCCCATGTTGAGGACTCCGAGCAGCGGGGCCCGCCACCACCAGCTGCCGCTCGGCAGCCGCCGGCCTGCGGCGAGCAGCAGCAGCCCGGCCGGCAGGGCCCGGATGACGCCCCCGTAGAGCGGGTGGCCGGCGGGCAGGAACTCGCGGGTGACGAAATAGGTCGTGCCCCACGCCACCGGGGCCATCGCCGTGACCAGTGACCACCGAAGATTGTCTTCCATGGAAGATACAATACCTTCCATGGAAGCTAACGTTATGCTGTTCCCGTGAAACCCCAGCCCAAGGACCACGTGGCCCGCATCCAGGACGAATGGGCCCGCGAACGGCCCGACGTCGACGTCAGCCCCCAAGGCGTGATCGGGCGGCTGCACCGGCTCGGCCTGCTCCTGACCGACCGCCTCACCCTCGTCTACCGCAAGTACGGCCTCGGCGAAGGCGAGTTCGACGTCCTGGCCACCCTGCGCCGCGCGGGGGAGCCGTTCGAGCGGGCACCCGGCGAGCTCGCCGCGCACACCATGGTGACGACGGGTGCCATGAGCAAGCGGATCGACCGCCTCGAACGTGACGGGCTGGTCACCCGCCGCCGCTCGGCCGCCGACGGCCGGGGCCGGGTGGTCGCGCTCACACCGGCCGGACGGGACCTGATCGACCAGGCCTTCGCCGAGCACATGCGCAACGAGCGGAGCCTCCTGGACGTCCTGGCGCCGCAGGAGGCCGCGCAGTTGGAGCAGCTCCTGACGACCTGGCTGGCGAAGGTCGAACCACCGGCTGCCGGGGCCGTGAGCGCGCCGCCGTCGGGGCCGTGAGCGCTCAGTGTGAGCGCGGGCGAATGCCCAGCTTCACCCACTTCGCCGTGCTGGGCACGCCCTTCGCGTCGAGCAGGAAGAGCATGTAGTAGCCGGGCGGGGCGTCGGCCGCGCTCGGCGGGGTCCGAAGCCCGATCGTGGAGCCGTGCACACCGGTGATGCGCAGGTCCAGGTGGCGCTGGCTGGTGTTCACCGAGTGCGTGACGGTGGTCGGCGCCAGCAGCACGGCGCGCTTGACGTCCTTCGCCGTCGAGCTCGTGACCTGGAAGGCCGTGTCGTGGCCGAGCTCGCCCGCCGGCGCCCGGTCGAGCGCCGGGCGCGCTCCCCGGTGCAGGTAGGCGGGCTCGTACAGCTCGATGCTGCCGTCCATCCCGTCCTTCATGTCCGGGTCGTTGGCGATCTGCTGGAGTTCGTCGCCGGTGACCATCATCCGGCCGTCCGGCAGGACCAGGGCGTTGGAGTGGTAGCCGCGGGGCAGCCGCTGGGCCGGCCCGAGCTTCCAGTGCCCGCGCGCGTCGCGGAGTTCGATCTGCCGGTACTTCAGGTCGGCCTTCGGGTTGAAGGGTCCGTTGCCGTAGTCCCGGGTGTCCAGGGCGCCGTTCACCGTGAGCAGCGTGCCGTCCGGCAGGATCAGGGTGCCGTCCTGGGTGCGGCCGAAGGCCCTCGGCTCCTCGATGCTCCAGCGACCGCCGGACAGTCGGTACGTGAGCGGGTCGCGCGGGTCGCCGCCGAGCACCAGGACGGAGTCCGGGCCGCGGAAGCCGGCCGGCAGCGGCACGGCCGAACCGTAGCCCCGGAAGTCGGCGGGCCGCCGGGGCAGGTCGGTGCGCACGTCCTTGACCGGATCGAACAGCCACTGCTGGTCGGCGTCGCGGCCGAGTCCGTAGATCATCCCGTCCCGCAGGGAGAAGAGGTGCGGATAGTCGTTGCGGAAGGGAGCCTCGGAGCGGAGCCGCTGCGCCGGGACGCTCACCGGGATGTCGAACGGGCGCCAGGGGACGGGGCGCCCCAGCGCGGGGAAGCGCTCCACGACCGGAGTGGGGGTGCCCGTACCGCGCTCGGACTGGCCGGACATGATGATCTGCCGGCCGTCCGCGCCGGTCACGACGGAGGGGTACCAGCGGCCGACGGCCATGTCGCGGTTGCGGAACCAGGTCTCGGTCCACGGGTCGAACACGAAGGACAGCTTGGCGCCGCTGCCGCCCTTGCCGCCGACGTTGCCGCCGAAGACCCCGACCATGCCGTTGGGGAGGTAGGAGTGCCCGGCGCAGAAGAACGGCGCCGGGCGCGGGGCGTAGGTGCCGTCGGGCATCAGCACCACCGGCGGCGGCACGTTCTTGAAGGCCCGGGCGCCGGTGCCCTTGGCGGGGTCCCAGAGGTAGGCCCGGCCGGCGTTCGTCCGCCCCACCGTGTTCGTCGGGCCGGTCTCCTTGGTGGGATCGGCCTCCACCCGCTCGAAGGAGAAGAGCAGCACCTTGCCCGTCGGCAGCTGGGCCACGTGGACGCCGAAGTCGGGCGAGGGGAAGAACTCCGTGAAGCGGCCGAACCGTGCCGCGTCGAAACCGGCGTTGGCCCTGCGCTGGGACCTCTCCAGCGAGGCCAGGCTGGCCGTGCGCTTCGCCTGCGGATAGCCCTGGGTGCCCTTGGCCGCCTGGCGCAACCGGGCGTGCGCGCGGGCGTGCTCCTCGCCGAGCACGGCGGTCTCGTCGCCGGTGTGCCGGAGCGCGGCGAACACGGGTGCGTGCCCTGTCGCCGTGACGGCCAGGACGGTGGCCAGCGCCAGCGCCGCCCGGGCGGCGGACCGTCGTACGCGGGACATGGGTCTCCTCACCGCAGGGTCTGAAGGATCTCGCCGATATTAGGACAAGCGGGACTTGATGGCCGGTGCGACTCGGTGCTCCGCGCCGCCTGCGGCCGTTCGGCGGAGGGGTAGGGGCTGGTTGATCGTTTCTGCGGTGAATCGTTTCGGCCATCGAGGTGAGACCGCGTACCCGTCGGCTCTTCGGTGCGGCCGCCGAGGGCTATCCATGACGGTGTGATCAACTCGCTCCGTACCGGATTCACCGCAGCCGCCGTGACCGCAACGCTCGTCACGCTGACCCCCACGGCCGGGGCCTCCCCCTCGGCACCCGCCGATCAGGTGACCGTGGACGTCGCCTCCGTCAACGGATCGGGTTGCCGCCCAGGCAGCGCCGCCGTCGCGGTGGCGCCGGACAACTCGGCCTTCACCGTCACCTACAGCGAGTACCTGGCCCAGGCCGGCGGTGGCGTCCCCGCCACCGAAGGCCGCAAGAACTGTCTCCTCTCCCTCCAGGTGCACGTCCCCCAGGGCTACACCTACGCCGTGGCGAAGGTCGACTACCGGGGCTTCGGCAGCCTGCAGGAAGGCGCGATCGGCACCCAGAAGGCCAGTTACTACTTCCAGGGCATGAGCCAGACCGCCCAGCGCACCCACAAGTTCAACGGCCGCTACGAGGACAACTGGCAGGCGACCGACACCACGGGCATCGAGGCCCTGGTGTTCGCACCCTGCGGCGAGCAGCGCAACTTCAACATCAACACCGAACTGCGCGCCGAAGTGGGCACTTCCGACCCGTCGCAGACCAGCTTCATGGCCCTCGACTCGACGGACGGCGGCTTCAACAGCATCTACCACTTCTCCTGGAAGCAGTGCCCCGTGCGCCGCTGATCCCGCTGATCCCGGACGTCCCTCCGCTCGGCCCGGCCGCCGGGACCCGCTGTGAGGCGGGCCCGGTGGCTCGGCGGTTCGGCGGCCGTGTCGGCGGGCTCGGGCTGTGACGGGCCGCGCGGCGCGGGTCGCGCTTCAGGCGGACGCGCGCCGGACCAGCGAGGTCGCGGTGATCACCGGACCGACCGTGGCCCGTTCCTCCGGACTTCCGTCCAGGGTGCGCATCAACAGCTGCGCCATCATGCGCCCCATCCCCTCGATGTCCTGACGCACGGTGGTCAGCGGCGGTTCGGTGGCCTCCGCCACGGACGCGGCGTCGTCGAAGCCCACCAGCGCCACGTCCTGCGGCACCGTCCGGCCCCGCTCCCGCAGCACCCGTAGCGCGCCGGTGGCCATCAGGTCGTTCCCGGCGAAGACGGCGTCGATCCCGGGGTCGCGGTCCAGCAGCTCGGCCATCGCACGGGCCCCGCCCGCCGGGGTGAAGTCCCCTTCGGCGAACAGGTCGGGGGCACCGGCCGGAAGCACGTCCCGGTAGCCGCTGAGCCGGTCGGCCGCCGAGGTCTGGTCGAGCGGACCGGCGATGTGCGCGACCCGCCGCCGACCCTGCGCGAGCAGGTACCGTACGGCGTCCCGCGCGCCCCCGCGGTTGTCCGCGTCGACGTAGGCCACGCCCTCGTTCTCCCCGGGCCCGGCGGTCCAGCCGGGGCGGCCGCCGTAGACCGTGGGCATGCCGATGCGCCGGGTGATGGCGGGCAGCGGATCGTCGGTGTGCAGGGAGAAGGCGAGTGCCCCGTCGACGTGGCCGCCGGCCAGGTAGCGCTCGATGCGGTCGTAGTCGCCGCGGCCCTCCACCAGCAGCAGGACCAACTGGGCGTCGTGCGCGGTCAACTCCTTGCTGATGCCGCGGACCTGGTGGGAGAAGAAGGGGTCCGAGAATATCCGGACCTCCGGCTCGGCGATGATCACCGCGACGGCTCCGGTGCGGCGGGTCACCAGGGTGCGGGCCGCGGGATTGGGGACGTACCCCAGGTCCCGGATGGCCTCGCGCACCCTCTCCGCCAGATGCGCACGGACGCCGTCGCCGCCGTTGACCACGCGGGAGGCGGTGGCCCGGGACACCCCGGCGAGCGCCGCGACGGCCTCCAGGGTGGGACGGTTCCCGGGATGCGGTTCGGGCACGGGTGTTCCTCCAAGGTGATCACGTACGGTGCACAGCAGGGTAACCGCTGCGTCGGACAGCCCGAACGGCCCGCGGCGCAACGGCCGCAACTGCGGCGATGGCCTCCGGATGCCGACGGTTCACCGGCAAGCCGTCACCCCTCTCACCCCCCCCCCGCTTCTCCCTTCCCGCGCGCATCAACCGGATAGGTCATCCGTATTTCTGTTACTGTCACCCACGAAGCGGATTCGCCATCCGGATACGGGTGTGGGAGGGGTGGGCATGAACAGCTGGAACGGAACCGGAACCGGGAACGGGAACGGGAACGGGAACGATGCCGGGACCGGGACCGGGATGGGGAGGGGGAAGGGCGAGAGGAACGGCAGTGGCAGGGGTGTGGCCGTGGTGACGGCCGGCACCGGTGGCATCGGTCTGGAGACGGCGCTCGGGCTGGCAGCCGCCGGCCTCTCCGTCACCGTGGTCGGCCGGAACGCCGACCGCGGCGCCCAGGCGGTCCGCCGGATCAGCGCGGTCAACCCTGACCGCCCCGGCCGGTTCCTCCCCGCCGACCTCTCCTCCCTCGACGAAGTGCGCGACCTCGCCGGCCGGATCGCCGCGGAATGCGCCGCGGCGGGCGAGCCGCCGGCCGTGCTGGTCAACAACATCGGGGCCATGTACCCGAAGCGGCATGACCTGGGTGGCGTCGAGGCATCCTTCGTGGTCAACCACCTCTCGCCGTACCTCCTGACCGAACTGTTGCTGCCCACGTTCACGGCGGGCGGGTCCGGCAGGATCGTGAACGTCACGTCCGGCGCGGTCGTGGCCGCGAAGCGGGTGTTCGAAGCTGTGGAACCGCCCGGCGGCTACTACGGCTTCCACTGGTACGGACGTGCCAAGCTCGCCAACCTCGCGTACACCCTCGACCTGGCCTGGCGGCTGGACGGTACGGGCGTATCGGTCTTCGCCGCCGACCCGGGAGGCGCCGCAACCGACATGACCGACGGCACCCTCTCCGACCCGGAGATCGTCTCGCCTGCCCTGCGGCTGCTGTGGCCGCTGGTGCGCCGCAGGTTCGAACGCTCGACGTCCGGTCCGGCGTCCGTGGCGGCCAGACCGTCGATCGTCGCGGCCACCGACCCGGCCCTGACGGGTCGTACGGGCGTCGTCATCGGGTCCGGGGCGCGCCCGGTGCGGCCGTTCCGCCCGGCGACCGATCCCCGCCTGGCCGCGGCCGTGCGCCGGCTCGGCGAACGCCATGCGCCGCTCACCGTCACCCTCCCGGACCCGGGCTGACCCGGCCTCGGCCCGGGCCGGCGCGGGGCGGACCGGATGGCCCATCCGATTAGGATGGGCCCATGACGACGACGCCACTGCGCAAGGACGCGGCCCGCAACTGGGACCGGATCGTGGCCGTCGCCCGCGACCTGGTCGACCAGGGCGTCCCCCTGCAGCTCAACGACGTCGCCCGCCGCTCCGGACTCGGCGTCGGCACCGTCTACCGTCACTTCGCCACGCCGGAGGCGCTCCTCGAGACCGTGGCCACCCCGTGCCTCGAGTCCCTGGCGGCCCACGGCCGGGAGGCGGTGGCAGACACCGATCCCTGGCGCGCGCTGGAAGGCTTCCTGTTCCGCACGGTGGAGGCGCAGGTGACCGACGCCTCGCTGGCGCCGGTCACGGCTGCGACCACCGACGCCCTGTCGCGGACCGCCGAGCTCAAGGGGTCCCTGTGGTCGGCCGGCAAGACCCTCCTCGAACGGGCCCGCGAAGCCGGGGTGGTCCGCGCCGACCTCACCCCGGCCGACCTGGTACCGCTGATGTGCGGCATCGCATACGCCGTGCACGTCCACGGCGGCGGCCCGGCAGAGCGGACCGACGCGGGGCGCCGCTACCTGACCGCGCTGCTCGAGGGATTGAGGACCGCGCCGGCGAACCGCTGAGCCCCCGGTCGGGCTTGGCGATCCGCGGGCGTACCCGAGCTCTTCGTACTCAGGCGTCGAAGCGGCGGCGGGAGGCCTCGATGTGACCGAAGTACCGGTGGGTCCAGTCGCACAGCCCGTCGATCGTCGCCCGCAGGGCCTGGCCCGGCTCGGTGAGGGTGTACTCCACCCGCGGCGGCACGGTGGGGTACACGGTCCGCTCGAGCAGCCCGTACCGCTCCAGCATCCGCAGGTTCTGCGTCAGCATCTTGTGGCTGACGCCTTCGACCTCGTCACGCAACACGCTGAAGCGCAGAGTGCGTTCCCCCAGGGCTTCGATGATCAGGAGCGCCCACTTGTTGGCGACGTCCGAGAAGATCTCCCGCCCCAGCGAGTCCGCCCGCCTGAGGTCCGCATCGTCGGGCGAGCCCGTGAGCTGCTTGGTCACCATCGGGTTCCCCAGTCACTGAAAAGTGCGTTCTTCCATGTCAGAGGCCACTCTCCTACGGTTCCTGAGTAACCACAAGAGAGCGGGTGCGGGGTGGCTGGTTCGATGGAATCGAGCTCACGCGCGCCCCTGCCAATGGAGGCGAACAGCATGGCCATCACCCTGGTGAACCCCAAGGGACTTCCGGAGATCGACGCCTACCGTCAGGTGTCGATCGCTACCGGGTCGAAGCTCGTCTTCGTCGCCGGACAGGTCGCCTGGCAGGCCGACGGCGTCACGGTCGGCGAAGGCGACCTCGCCGCTCAGGTCGAGCAGTGCTACGTCAACGTAGCCACCGCCCTGGCCGGGGTCGGCGCTTCCTTCGACGACGTGGCGAAGCTGACCGTGTACGTCGTCGACTGGACCCCCGACAAGATGCCCCTCCTGATGGAGGGGATCACCCGGGCAGCCGCGAAGCTGGGCACCGCACCGGTCCCGCCGGCCTCGCTGCTGGGCGTGGCGGCACTGGACATCCCCGAGCACCTGGTCGAAATCGAAGCCACCGCCGTCATCGACTGACCGACGACAGGCCCCAGGGGCGTCGGCCGTGAACGCCGCAGCCCCGCGACGAGGAGAGACCAGACGGCATGAGCTGGTACGCGTCGAGGTCGGAGCGGATCTCACCGGTAGTGGTCGCAGTGCCGAGCAGCGGGGCGCACACCGGCACGAGGGCGGCGGTGTTCACACCTTCGGTTTCTGCCACAGCCCCCGCGCCGCTGTGACCTTCTGTCGCCGAGGGAATGGAGGGCTCCTCGGTGCCATCGGTGCCTTGGGACGGGTCGCCCCGCCCCACGCCGTAGGGTGCTCATTTCCGAGGCGAGGAGAGTTGGCGTGCCCCACAGGCCGCGGTGGGAGGAAGCCCGACATCCTGCGTGCCGAGCTGGCAGCCGGACGGTCGACGACGACCGAGCTCACCACGAAGGCTGCGGGGCTGGCCTACGTACGATTCGGGCGGCAGCGCTTTGACGCAGCTGCAGCGCCCGACGCCGACGGGTTGCTCTTCCAATACGGCACGTACGCCTTCAGCGGGCGACCGATGTTCACGGTGGACCTCACGCGGCAGTTCGGCATCAGCGCCAGCGATGCCGACGGTGAGCACGACCAATACGTGCAGGTCCACTGCGAACTGCGCTACGAGCCAGAACCGGTCCTGGATGCCCTGGGGTGCTTCGACTCGTGGTTCTTTCACGACACCGAGGCGGACCTCGAGCAGTGGTTCGCCACCATGCAAGAGCACCTCGCCATCCTGCTTGAACGTGCGCCCTCGGAGATCGACGTATATGAGCAGCCGGTGTGACCCTGAGCCCAACGGCCCCTACGCCGGCCCTACGCCCCAGGGTCAGCCGCCATGGGGCGCGACCGGCCTCTCGGCCGGAGCTGGCCGGTACCGCCCGTTGGTGCGGGATGCCTTGCTGCTGGTCTTTGGGCTGCCGCCCCGCGTCGGCGTCGGTCATCAGACAGTAGGGTTGCCCGGGTGGATACTCCTTCGCTCCCGCATTCCTTCCGGCTGCTCGTGACAGGCGGGGGGACCGGCGGTCACACCTATCCGGCCCTGACGGCGATCCGTACCCTGCAGGGCCGCCTCGCGGCGGCCGGCGGCACGCTTGACGTCCTGTGGATCGGTACCGCGGACGGCCTTGAGGCGCGGGTCGCCCCGGCGGAGGGCATCGCGTTCAAGACGGTGGCGACGGGGAAGATCCGCCGCTCGTCCAACCCGCTCAAGATGCTGTCCGCCGCGAACGTGAAGGACATGGCGCGGGTGCCGCTCGGCGTGGCACAGGCGCGGTCGATCGTGTCCGAGTTCGAGCCGGACGTCGTGCTGGCGACGGGCGGGTACGTCGCGGTGCCGGCCGGGCTCGCCGCACGGCTGTGCAGGCGTCCGCTGGTCCTGCACGAGCAGACGGTCCGGCTGGGTCTGGCCAACCGGAAGCTGGCGGGTTCGGCGACGCGGATCGCCGTGTCCTCCGACTCGTCGCTGGACCTGCTGCCCGCCGAAGTACGGGACCGGGCGGTCGTCACAGGAAACCCGGTGCGGCCCGAGGTCCTGACCGGCCACCCCGACAAGGCGGTGCAGGCGCTGGCCCTGTACGGCTTCGACCGGCGGCTGCCGACGGTGTACGTCACCGGCGGCGCGCAGGGCGCACAGCAGATCAACGGGGTCGTCCGGGACGTGCTGCCGTGGCTGCTGAGCCACGCGAACGTGATCCACCAGTGCGGCCCGGCGAACGTGGCCGAACTCCGCACCGCCGCCGCCGGCCTGGACCCCGTCCTCGCCGGGCGGTATCACCTCACCGGTTTCGTCGGGCCGGAGCTGCCCGACGTGCTCGCGCTGGCCGATGTGGTGCTGTCGCGCAGCGGGGCCGGGACGATGGCGGAGCTGACCGCGCTCGGAAAGCCGGCCGTGTTCGTGCCGCTCGCCACGTCGGCGGGGAACGAGCAGGCGCACAACGCGCGGCACCTGGCCGACGCGGGAGCGGCCGTCGCCCTGCTCGGTGAGGTGACGCCGCAGGCCCTCGGCGATGTGCTCGGCCCCCTGCTGACCGATCCCGGACGGCGGGCGGCGATGGCGGAGCGGGCCCGGGCGTACGGCAGGCCGGACGCCGCGGACCGTCTCGTGGACGTCATCCTGTCCGCGGCGGCCGGCTGATCCCTCCGCCGCAGGGCCCCCGGGGTACGCCGCTTCAGCGGGTGCCCGTCCGAGGCGTGCCGCTCGCGGCGGGCAGAACCGGCCCCATGGGCGCCCACCACGACGTCGGCCGGGGGCGGTCAGCGCGTCGAGTCGGCCGCACCGGACGACGACCCGCGGCACGCCCGCGCCCGCGCCGCCCCGCCGACGTCCCCCGGCTCGCGTCAGGACCTGTCCCGGCCGCCGCGGCCGAGGCGCCACGACAGGTGGGCCCCGAGCAGTTCGGCACGCTCTTCGGGCGTGGTGTCACGCAGGACCATACGCAGCGTCAGGAGGTCGCGCAGGCCGCGCAGGAACTCGGCCCGCGGGTGTTGCCGGCCTCGGACGAGGCGGCCCAGCAGGGCGAGGAGTACGGGCGCCCCGACAGCGGCGGCCAGTACGTGGTCGTGATCCATGAGGGTCATCGCGGTTCTCCTCGGGCTCGTGGCCGATCGGATCCGTGAAAGGTCCGGCCGTGCCTGTCAGGCCATGGGAACCTTTGCCATCGGTGTTCATCCGCGGGCGTGAACAAGGATGAACGGAAGATCCGTGGGGGAACGATGGCCGACGGGGAAGCACTGGCTCCGCAACAGGCACTGGCGCGTCTCGGCACCCTGCTCAGGGACGCCCGGCAGGCCCGCAAGTGGGCGCTCAGGGAACTGGCGTCCCGGGCGGAGATCGCCGTGGGAACGATCAGCCAGGCCGAACAGGGCAAGTCCACGCCGAACTTCGTCACGCTCGACGCGCTCCTCACCGCGCTGGGCGTCGAGGGAGAGGAACGCGCGGAGCTGGAGGGCCTGCGGGACCGGGCCGAACCCCGCACCCGTCCCGTCCGGGCCCGAGCGGAGGCGCAGTGCCGTCTGCTCAACGACTACGTCGCCGCCGCCCGGGAGGCCGCCCGACACCACCCGCACCCCTTCTTCCTGCCCGGCGCCGCGCCGTCCCTGACCGATGTCCACTGGGGTCAGCTGGCCGTCCCGGTAGATCCGAACAGCCCCGATGACGGGCACCCGGCGTCGCTGCTCGGTGCCGGCCTGAGATTCCTGCCGGCCGCCGGGGCCCTGGCCGAGAAGCGGGTGTGCGTGATCACCGCCGGGCCGGGGGGCGGAAAGTCCAGCCTGCTGCGCGTCTGGCTGGAGGAAGGGCTCAACCGCTGGGCCGGTGCCCAAGCGGCGGAGATGCCGGTCCTGGTGCCTGCGGAGTCCCTGGTCAAGCACACGTTCAGCAAGGCTCTCGCCACGGCCGTGAACGAGCACCTCAGGCCGCACGGCCTCCTGGACGATTTCCCCGCCGAGTTCTTCACCCACCCGCCGCGGGCCGGGGCGCGTTGGCTCGTACTGGTCGACGGCCTGGACGAGGTCACCAGTACGGCGGCACGCCACGACGTCGTGGGCGCCCTGGCCGCCCTGACGAAAAGTCACAACGCCCACTTGTTCCGCTTCGTCATCGCCGCCCGCCCGCTGCCCACCCGCGAGTTCCGCGCTCTCGGCCCGGACGTGGCCTGGTACCGCCTGCTGCCCTTCAGCCCCGAGGACGTGGAGCAGGTGGCCTGCCGCTGGTTCGGCGCCCTCGGGCTGCCCGAGCCGGCGCGGGCAGCCGAGCGCTTCACGCAGGATCCGGCGTTCCGGCGGATCGCCGACCTCGCCCGCACGCCCCTGATGGCCGCGATGCTCTGCCAGCTCCACGTCGACTCACCCGGCAGGGAGTTGCCCACCAGCCGCGGCATGATCTTTCGGCAGTTCACCGAGCGGCTGCACGAACGCCAGTGCGCCGCCGCAGCGCCGGACACCCGGCAGCGCTACGCCGGCCTGGAGAAGTACGGACCCGCCGTACTCGGCCGGGCCGAGCACACCCTGGAGAAGCTTCCCGAGCTCATCGGCCTGCTGGCCGCCGAACGCCGCCGGGACGAGACGGTGTCGGCGGTCGACCTCCTGGAGTCGCAGCCCGCCGCCCAGCGGCCCGCCACGGTGCCCTCGGGCGAGTGGCGGACGTTCCTGGAGGCGAGCCTGCTGCGCAGTGGGCTGTTGACCGTCCGGGCGGGGCGGATCGTCTTCCTCCACCAGACGCTGCTCGAATACTGCGCCGCCCGCCACGCGAGCCCCGAGGCGCGCGCGACCGAACTGGCCCGTCTGCTCGTGAAGGGCTGGTCCCGGCACTGGGTGTTGCCGGAGCTGGACGTCAGCAGGCGAATGCTGGGGCGCCGGAACTGGAACCCGCCCGGCCGGGAGGAGGAGTCCTACTTCGGCTTCCTCCTCGACGACGGTGAACACGACACCACCGCGCTGACCAAAGAGCTCGAGCACCTTGCGAACCGGGGCGGACTGGACGGATGCAGATTCCTGGCCCACCAGCACAACTTGGGTACGGAGCTGCCGTCTTCCGTCACCCGCGCCGTCACCGACACTCTGCTGAGGCTGTGCCGCATCGGCCGCTGCGAGCTCTGGTGGGCCAAGACGGCACGACGCAAGAGGATCGCTGACGACTCGGCTCCCGAGATCGAGCGGATGTTCGCCCGGATCCTGTCGACCTTCCAGGTCGACGACCGGGTGGAGGCTGCCACTACGCTGTTGTATCTGAGGGACAGGCGGGGCCTGGACGTTCTGACCGAACTGGCCTGCTCGCCCTACCTCTCCGGCGTGTGCGGGCCGCCCGTCGCGGCCCGGCTGGCCAAGCTCGGCGACCGGAACGGCGCCGAGATACTGGCCGCTCAGGCCCAGGACAGCGACCTCAAGGCGGGCAAACGTCTCAGGGCCGCCGGCTTCCTCGCGGAACTGGGCGACGACCGCGGGGTGGAACTGCTCACCCGGCTCGCCCACGACGAGGACGTACCCCACCGCCAGCGAGCCGAGGCGGCCCTCTGGCTCGCCGACCTGCACGCCCACCTCGCCGAGGAGCCGGCGCAGCCGAACGGCGCACCCCCGCCCGCGGCCCCCCTCGACGCCATCGGCCACGACATGCTGGTCGCCTTCGCGCACGACCGTACCTGGCGCGCTCCCTCCCGGCTCCTGGCCGTCGAACTCCTGGCCGGCGTGGACGCCGGCCGTGCTCGTGAGGTCTACGCGGAACTGTCGAACGACCCCACCCTGCGCTGGTGGCACCGCCGGAGAGCGCGCCGCGCGCGGACCTGACGCACCAACCGCTCAAGCGCTGTCGATGCGGTCGAGCAACGCCTCGGCCTCCGCGGTGCGACGGTGATCGGGGCCGAAAGCGGCCACGCAGGCGCTCTGGGCGGCCGCGGCCAGCGGACGGGCCTCCGTGCCACGCCCCAGGCCCAGGAGGGCGGTGGCCATGGCCAGCTCGACCGCACCGGTTTCCGAGCGCCGCTGCTCCTGCGGCAGACTGCGGCGCAACTCGTCGGCCCGCTTCGCCTCAGCGAGAGCTTCTTCGTGGCGGTCCTGGCCATTGAGACTGCGGGCCAGACCGAGACGCAGGACCACGGTGAACCGGTCCGGTACGCGATGGGCGGCAAGCGCCTCGCACGCCAGCGCCTCTGCCTCCGCGTGGCGGCCCAGCGCGGTGAGGGCGAAGACCTGCCCGTTGCGGGCGGCCGTGGTGATGAGCGCCATGTCCGCCCCTCTGCCGCGGGCCGCGACCCGGGCGACGGCCGCGCACTCCGCCTCGCATTCGGCGTGCCGGCCGAGGGCGGCGATGGCTTGGGCGCGGTCCGAGCGCAGCTTCAGGGTCTGCGCGTGTTCGGCGCCGAAGATCCTGCCGAAGACCGGCAGCAGTGCGTCGTACGTGGTGACGGCGTCGCCATGGCGGCCTTGAGCGCCCGCAGCGAGCGCGGCGATACCCAGTGCCAGCGGCGCGTACGTGTCGTCACGCGACCCGGACCGGGCCGCAGCCACGGACCGCGCCTCGGCCTCGGCCTCTGCATAACGCCCGGCCTGGTACAGGGCCATGGCCTGGGCCAATGGGGTGCTCGTCGCCTGAGCGGCTTCGCCTCGGCCACGCCACCAAAAGAGTTTCATGCCCGGAGCATACGAATACGGCACACGCCAGTTCGAACAGGGCGACGGGGCACCCGGGAGGGTGACGGGCTCTCAGGGAGCCCTGGTCGTCACCTCCTGGGTGCCCCGGATTGCGGGGTTACTTGGCGCCGAGGCCGGCGTCGGAGACCTCGGGCTTGCCGGCGGCCTTGAGGACCTTGTTCAGGAGCGTGAGGTCGTAGATGCCGGCGAGGTCGGGCTGCTCGATGAGCTTGGCCTTGACGGCCCACTCCGACTGGGTCTTGAGGGTCGAGGCCAGCGGGTCGTCGGTGACCGCGATGCTCGGCCAGGCGGGGTCGATGACCTTCGCGTCGAGGGCCTTGCCGCTGTCGGCTTCGAGCTTGGCGTTGGCGGAGGCCTTGGCCTTGTCCTGGTTGGCGTGGATCCAGTCGTTGGTCTTCACCGTGCCGCGCAGGACGGCCTCGACGACGTCGGGGTGCTCCTTGAGGAACTTCTGGGACACGATGATGTTCGTGATCACGAACTTCTTGTCGGGCCACAGGGAGGTTTCGTCGAGGAGGACGCTGCCGCCGTCGGAGACGAGCTTGGAGGCGGTGGGTTCGG